>JALHUM010000320.1 GCA_022865905.1 Anaerolineales bacterium
GTGGACGTTGCCGCCAACCCTAAAGGGGCTGCCCAGGTGCGCAAGTGGGCAAATGGGAATCTCGTCACCCCCACCTTTGACATTCGCGGCACAATCGTTGTCGATTGGGATGAGGAGAAAGTAGCAGGCATTCTCCAGAAATAGCTCACCACTGGATCACCACCGGCGCGCCCACGTCCGCCCAAGCGTAGAGCAACTGCGCTTCCTCCACGCCCAGAACCACACAGCCGAAGGAAATCGGTCTGCCGGTCCAGGGAGATACTCAGGCTCCATAAAGTAATCACTTTCCGATCAGAAACCCCCGCCCAGGTCCAGAATTCTGACATGGGCGGTCTTATTTATGCCAAATAAAGCGCGACCATCCCCTGTGGTACGGGGCTGCGCCTTCGGCATTGGTATTGAATGGGGGTGCTGCTCTGGTCAGTCGTGCAGGTGGACAGTGAAGGGCTTTCCCAAAAATAGCAAGCGTTTTAACAAATAGCTGTACGGACTCAACAAACAGTCAAGGGAATCAGCCTGACTGTTTACCCGGCGCAACCAAAAATAATGAAAAGACGAGACAAGGGTGGAAAACCAGCCTGCTCGCCTTTTCTGGGGGGGTAGGGTAATTATAAGCCTTCTCTGGCTATTGAAAAGCGCCACGAACCTCAAAAAGACAAACAACATCACACCATTTTGCCCTTTGACAAAACGTTCTCTTGACTCCCGTTGTATAATGGATTCGAGCGGTGAGCCCGTTTCCAAATACCGGGTTAAGGTCTTGATCCCGGGGCGTCCGGAATATATCCTGCCATCAGGTCAGGAGCGCCGACCTGCTTGGGACACCGCTCACTTTTTTTCGATCAACAGCTTCGAGGGCGGCAACTTGATGAGTTTCGATCCAAAAGAGATCTTCTGCAGTTCTTTGCCAAGGCCCAGGCGATCCAGTTGTTGGCGGGTGAAAGCTGGCGCAGACTGTCCCTTGGGCAGGTTTCTTACACGAACCTGATAGGCGTGGCTCAAGAACGAACGAGCTACATTCTGCGGATCCGCAAAACAATCTGCCACCTGTTTGGTGAGCACATGCCAAACTACCACCAGGAGCCTGCGGGCAATCGCTACAATGGCTTTGGATCTGCCCAAGTGAGGTTCCAGTCGCTTCATCTCTGCCTTCCAGTGAGAATTATCCAGCACAGCGTGGTTGGCGGCGTTCACCATGGCGCGGCGCAGATCTTTGCGGCCAGCCTTGGTGATTCGGCCACTGGAATGGGTCATGCCGCTGTCGTGGACGCGAGTGCCCAGCCCAGCGTAGCCCACCAGGTTTTTGGCAGTCGGGAAGCGGGTGATATCGCCGATGGCCGCCAGGATTGTCGTGGCGGTGAGCATGGCCACCCCCGGCAACTGGATCAGAAGGGGAATACGCTCATCCTGGATGCTCTTCTGCTTCAGGCATTCTTCGATCCGTTCAACCTGCTTCTGAGCAAATTCGAGCATGTCCAGGTCGGAACGCACCAGCAGCTTTTCGGTTGTCGAGAGTTCCAAGTTTTCCCACCAGGTTCGCTGGTCGGGTGAAAAAGGGTTATCTGGCAAGACCAGGTGGTTGCGATGTTCCAGAGCATGCAGACGGTTCTTCGCCATGGTTGAAAGGTGCACCATCTTCTCCCTGCGGGAGATCAGGGAGCGCAGATCACGCACCTCATGCGGCGGGATCCACACCCCTGTGAGCATCCCGGCCGCGAGCAATTGCGCCAGCGTCTCGGCTGCCTTTTTGTCCGTTTTCACATGGACATTCGTGACCAGCGGAACGTTCGGCGGGTGAACTGCGATGACCGAGTGAACCAGTGGCAGCAGAGTATCATGGAACAGGTAGGTGTTCGTGGTCATCTCAAGCACGATTGCGTCCTGGGGCGTGAGCACCCGCCCTGCCCAATCGTCCAGCTGATAATTCGAGACCCTTTGAGGACCGAAAACGGTCTCACGTTCCCGGTTGACTGCCACTGCCACAAAGTACTCTTTGTGGATATCCAATCCAAAAAAACGTGTTGGGCCATCTGTCATATCTATGCCTCCTCAGGATATAATGGGCCGGGTACATTGATTTTTGGGCATGAACTTCACACACGGACTCGGGCTGACTCATTGAGTCTCCCAGGTTAGCGGATCCGAACGGGCAGCCAAACATAATACCGAGCTTGCCAATGGCTTCTCATACGACGATTCGGCTGGCCCAAACGTCACACACCCGGAGCAGAACGTTTCCGTTCCTAACCAACAGAAAGTTTACTCCCAAATGTACCCGGCCACCTCTCCTTGAGAGGCGTTGATATGCTAACATAATA
>JALHUM010000321.1 GCA_022865905.1 Anaerolineales bacterium
ATTCGTTGAGGGCTTTGTACGGCGCGTAGGGAAAGCCGAGGTAGGTGATATGTTGGTACAGACCCATCGTAACACTTATAGCCAGCAGTACAAGCAATCCGTTGCGGATGGGCACGGGCAGGGATGTGCCAAACAACGCCCACGCCAGCCAGATGCAGAAGATCACACCGCTTGGCAACAGCGCGCGCTCGATGTAAACAGGTACCCATTGAGAAACAATAAACAGCAGAATGGGAGGCGAGAACGATAGATAAAACAACCAGAGCGCGTTCGGGTTGCGATCCGCGCGGCGGAAGTTGACTCTTTTCAAGATAGACCCGTCGGCTAATCTTCGATCTTTTCGACGACAACCGTCGCTTCGCTGACCAGGGCGGCAATGGCTCCCACCGCGGCCAGCGTAGGCACCAGTACCGCGCTGACCACGCCGATGGTCAATGGAATTTCCATGACCGTCTTGCCTTCTTTATTCTTGATGATGATGCGGCGGATGTTGCCGGCGTGGATCAGCTCCTTGATCTTGGCAAGCAGTTGCTCGCCGTTGACGTGGAACTCCTCGGTATGGGTTCGATTTTCGCTCATTATATATCCTCATTTATTCCCAAATAGGATAGCACCAAACAGCGCTTGGTGAAATGCCCAAGCGTGATCCACTCGATTTGCATCGGTCCACCGCACAATGCGCGGACGATGGCCTGGACACTCCATCCCTTGCGGTGAAGCTCCAGGACACGCCCACCCAGGTCTTCCAGGTAAGCGATCTTGGATTCAAGCTCCTGCTTAGGATTATCGCGCACCTGGGCGCTGCCCGGAAACAGCTTCGTTGCTGGTAAGTCTGCAATGCGTTTCAGCGAGGCGATGATACCCCATATATCGTAACCAGCGCGCAGCGCACGCTCCTTCCCGCCGACGAACAGGTCGCCGGTGAACAGCCAGCCCTGCTCAGGCTCGTAGAGGCAGATGTGATCCGGGCTGTGGCCGGGCGTGTAGACCACCTGGAAGCGATGGTGTTCCGTTTCTATCGTTGCACCGTCGTGAACAGCCTCGGCTTGGGATGGCTTCGGCCAGCCCCAAAAGACCCGCCGGTAAGGATGCAAGGGCTGCATCTCGCGCGGATCGGCAAGGACAGGCAAGGCCAGTGGATGGGCACATATCGCCAATCCGGGGCGTTGACACTGCAAGTCACCGTTCGCGCCAATGTGGTCCTCGTGTGTGTGGGTGTTGGCGATGCATGTCAGGGGCGTATCCGCCAGGGCTGTCACTAGCTCGAGAGCGGAATGGGCGCAGCCGCTATCTACCAACATGCCATCCACCAGGTATGCGGTGGTCCAGTAGCGCCAGCGGATGGGCAGCTTGCGCGCCAGGTCAAAACGGGTGATTTTGTCGAAGGGAATGACCTTGAGCATTTGCTGTAATCTTCTTATCCGAGTGATGATGAGATGGTTTCCAACATGTATAGTATAGGGGATTTTGGTTTAAATGAGCCGTTGTCATTTAATCCACGAAGCGCATAAAGACCTGGTTGCCAAGCAGGCGACCGCGCGCGGTGAGGCGGAGAGACCTATCCCCCCCTGCCCCCCCTTCCCTCGCAGGGAAGGGGGGATGGAGGGTCAGGTCCGCCCACTCCAGCAGCCCTAGCGCGACCAATTCGTCAATCTCTTTCCCAAAAACCTCCTGCAATTCCACGCCAAAACGTTTACAAAAAAATTCTGCCGAAACACCCTCACGCGTCAGGCGCAGGCCAATGAACATGGTTTCCTGCATTTCGGTTTTCGATGCGATATGGTGGTAGTTGACAGTAGCTGGCGAGAGGGGAAACGAATGACGAGTGACGAGTGACGAGTGACAACGCTCGATATAGGTTTTGATGCGCAGAACGTTGGAATAGCGCGTTCCTGCTGCGAAGCCGTGCGCGCCAGCGCCAAAACCGAGATAGGGCTGGTTGCGCCAGTATTGAAGATTGTGACGGCAGGCAAAAAGAGGTTGATGGTTGAAGGTTGAAAGTGAAAGGTCGGAGGATGAGGTGGCGACTTTCGATTCTTGCCATTTGCTATCCTTTGCCCAGTTGGAGATTTCGTATTGGATGTAGCCCTGCCCAGCCAGAAAATCCATCGCCCACTCGTACATTTCGGCAGCCAGATCGGGATCTGGAGTCGGCAGCAGCCCACGCGCGGCCCAGCGGCCAAAGGGCGTGTCGTGTTCCAGCGTCAGCGCGTAGAGCGAGAAATGCTCTGGGCGCAGGCCTAGGACTTGTTTAACGGTGGCTTGCCAATAGTCGAGGGATTGTTCCGGGAGGCCAAAGATCAGGTCGAGATTCAGGTGGTCAAAACCAGCCTGGCGCGCCCACTTGACCGAGTTGATCACATCGAAAATATTGTGGATGCGTTCCAGTTGGCGCAGTTCGTCTGGATGCGCGCTCTGAATCCCAAAACTGATGCGGTTGAACCCAATGCGACGCAAATCCCGCAACGAGGCGAGCGTCACCGTGCCAGGATTGGCTTCAAGGGAGGTCTCCGGTTCTGAGAGGTCAAATTGGTCGTGGAGGGTTCGAAGGATTTGCTCGAATTGCTTGGGAGCCAGAAGCGAGGGCGTGCCGCCGCCGAAGAAAATGTCGATACTTCTTTATATGTGGTTTCAAAGTCATCTTTTAGTTTTAA
>JALHUM010000322.1 GCA_022865905.1 Anaerolineales bacterium
CATTAGAATTTACGCGACCACTCTTTGGGCCAGCGCTCGATCACGACCTTGGTCTGCGTAAAGAACTCAATGGCATGCTTGCCCTGGCCATGCAGGTCGCCGAAGAAACTATCCTTCCAACCGCTGAACGGGAAGAACGCCATCGGGGCAGCTATGCCAATATTGATGCCAATGTTTCCGGCATTTGCCTCATAGCGGAACTTGCGCGCCGCCGAGCCGTCCCTGGTGAAAATGGAACTCGCATTGCCATATGTGCTGTTATTAACAATCTTAATCGCCTCCTCGACCGTCTTGCAGTGCATAATACCTAGTACCGGTCCAAAGATCTCAGTGGTGGCGATGATGCCATTGACCGGAATGTCGGTCAAAATAGTCGGGCGGATAAAATTACCCTTCTCGTAGCCAGGGATGACAGCATTCCGTCCATCCACCAGCATCTCAGCGCCGTCGTCCAGACCCTGCTGGATCAAGCCCTCGATGCGGACTTTATCCTGTGGAGTTATCACCGGTCCCATCTGGACCTCGGGCTTGAGCCCGTACCCTGTGACTCTCTTCGAGGCTGCTTCAGCGAAGGCAGGGATGAAGGCCTTATCCGCCTCGCCGATCATAATGGCAATGGTGGCTGCCAGACAGCGCTGACCGGAACACCCGAAGGCGCTATCCATTATGATGTTGGTCGTCGTATCTATGTCCGCATCCGGCAGAATGAGCACCGGGCATTTGGCCCCGCCTCCCGCCGAGACACGTTTGCCGTGCGCCGACCCGCGGCTAAAGACGTGCATGGCCACCGGCGTGGATCCAATAAAACTGACCGACTTGATCAGTGGGTGGTCAAGGATGGCATCCACTATCTCCGCCCCGCCGTGCACCATGTTGACCACACCGGCCGGGAAACCAGCCTCTTCCATCAGGCGGAACAGCTTGACCATGGTGATGGGCACCCGGCTGGACGGTTTGATGACGACGGTATTTCCGGTAGCGACTGCATAGGGGATGAACCAGAAGGCAATCATGGCCGGGAAGTTGAAGGGCGAGATGATGCCCGCCACACCCAGCGGTTGGCGGATCATGAGCTCGTCTATGCCAGGGGCGATGTCTTCGACCACATCTCCCATGCTCAGGGTCGGGGTCCCGCAGGCTACCTCGACGTTCTCGATCGCCCGGCGCATCTCGCCGCGCGATTCATCCAGCGTCTTGCCGTGTTCGAGGGTGATGCTACGGGCCAGGTCTTCGAAGTTGGCTTCCAGCAGTACTTTGAGCTTAAACATGTACTGGATCCGCGTCGTAACCGGCACCCTGCGCCAATCGTGAAAGGCCTTGTGGGCCAGCTGAACGGCCTCATCCAGTTCAGCCGGCGAGGATATGGGCACTTTCGCCAGGATCTCGGCTGTGGCCGGGTCCGATACGTCCCGGAATTTCCCGGTCGTTGACGCCACCCATTTCCCGTTGATGTAGTTCTGTAATACCTGTTCGTTCATCTGTTGTTCTCCTGTACTAATCATGATCGGCTGCAGCATAAAAGAAACTGCCGCTATGCGACAACTTTGTCGGCTACTTCCAATGCCTTTTCGACAATCGCCAGGCCTTCGTTCAACTGTTCTTTTGTAATACAAAGGGGTGGAACGACAAAAACCATGCTTCCCATGTTGTTCGCCATGATGAAAGTAAACAAGCCGTTCTGACGCAGCACCTTGCCAACTTCGGCCATCACAGATTGAGTAAAGATTTCCTTTGTTCCCTGGTTGGCGACTAGCTCAATGGTCGAAAACAGGCCTATGTAGCGTACATCCCCCACCGATGCGTGCTTGGTTTTAATATCTTCAAGCGCCTCGCCCAAGTACTTGCCCACCTCGGCGGCATTTTCGATGAGATGGTCTTCGACATAGACTTCGATGGTCGCCAACGCCGCGGCGCAGGCCAGCGCGTGACCGTTATACGTGAGACCGGCGTAGAGGTACTTGTCGTCGAAGAATTTGGCAATCGGCTCCGAGACAATCACCGCGCCGAGGGGTACATAGCCGCTGGTGATGCCCTTGGCGGTCGTAATGATGTCCGGCGTGACATTCCAGTGATCCACCGCGAACCATTTGCCGGTGCGACCCCAACCGCTCATCACCTCGTCCGAAATGAGCAGGATGCCGTACTTGTTGCA
>JALHUM010000323.1 GCA_022865905.1 Anaerolineales bacterium
CGCGACCGCCCGCACACCCCCCATCCTCCCCTACTCTTTGAGAAGATACATATTTTCAGAGTACTGCCACGACACTTAGCATTGATAATTTAGCACATGGTGAATAATGTGTCAAGTTGCATCCCCCTCTTCCCCCCCACTTTTTTGAGAAGTTACCCTAAAGATTTACATGCTATAATGCCAACCTGAGTTATATCGGCACCGGTGATTATGCGACGCTTGTTTCTCGCTCCTCTGACCCTTCTACTCCTGACGATGCTCTGGCCCGGCCGCGCGGTGGAAGCGGCGCGGGGGAATAATCCGTCAGCGCAAGAACCGGATAGTGGAGCTGTTCTCTGCCCCCCCTCCGTGTACCCGGCCCCTCAAGACGAATGCCTGCCGCTCGGCCCGGCGCAATTCCTGGCCGACATGGCCGCCCAGGGCATTCCTTACCCCATCCAGCCGCTGCCGGCGTATACCCCTGACCCGGCGCTGAATACCCTACCCTATTCATACTTCAAAGTAACCGAAAACGGCTTGCCGCTCTTTCCGTCGCTCGAAGATGCCATGGCAAACCAAACATCGGGCCGGGCGATACAAGCCGGAAAGCTTCTCTACGTCTCCTACCAGGATCGGGTCGAGAATGACCAGGGCGTTTTCTATTTGCTGCGCTCGGGTGAATGGATCCAAGGAGAGGGAGCACGTGCTGCCCTCCCCTATCCGTTCCAGGGATTGCTCTTCAGCTCTACGCCGCGCAACGCTTTTGGCTGGCTGCTCGAAGAAGACCAAAGCAGGATCGCTCCCGGTTTCAACAGCCCCTATACCGGCCATAAATACTATCGCTTCGATATCGTTCAGGTTTATTCGACGCAAGTAGTGGATAACGTGGAATGGAACCTGGTCGGGCCGGACGAATGGCTGGAAGCGCGCTGGGTAGCCCGCGTCGACCCGCAGTCTGACCCACCGGAAGGAGTACATGGTGAACGCTGGATTGATGTCAACCTTTACGAGCAAACTTTGGCAGTTTACGAGGAAGGTCAACTGATCTTCGCCACACTGATCGCTAGCGGGATCGAGCCATTCTGGACCCGCCCCGGTCTATTCCAGATTTACAAGAAACTGACCTCGACGACCATGAGCGGATCCTTCGAGGCCGATAGATCAGATTATTATTACCTCGAAGATGTACCCTGGACGATGTACTATGACCAGTCGCGCGCCCTGCATGGCGCCTATTGGGCGCCCCTGCTTGGATATCCTCAATCACATGGCTGCGTCAACCTGTCCATCGGCGACGCTAAATGGTTGTACGACTGGGCCATAGATGGTGAACGGGTTTATGTTTATGACCCATCCGGCAGGACGCCGACCGACCCGGCGGTGTACGGCGCGGGTGCGCCTTGACGCCCTCATAGCCGTGTGGTATATTACGCCCGCAACCGGTCCCGTGGTGTAGCGGCTAACATGCGGCCCTGTCAAGGCCGAGATCGCGGGTTCGAATCCCGTCGGGGCCGCCTGATCCATTTACTAAATTTGCCCCACCCAAACCAGGCGGGGCTTTTGCTTGGATGGGACAATAATGGATGACCACTTTGATCTCTGCATCCTCGCGGCGGACAATGATGCACTCGATGACTTCACGTAAGACGCGACGTTGCTTATCGAGGTCGTCGGAGATTAGTTCGTCGTGTAAGTCTTCGGTGATTTCAGCCAGCATCGGAGCGGGGATATCTGGAGGAGGTTGAAAGAGCGCTAGTTGTTCGATCTCGAATTCTATGCGATCCTGCTCACGCTGGGCCTCGATGAGAACCAATAACCTCCCTGGTTTTCAAGACAAATTACGTTCCAACAGGCTGCGCAGACCCTCCGATAGGAAGCTTTGGTGCAAATTCAAAAACAGCTCCTAGGTTTCGGTGTGCTGGATGGAACCTCCTGGTTCCAGGCGCCTGAGTGATCCGAGCGACTCCAACTCGATGAATTTGTCGTTGCAGTAGGCCTCGGCATTGCAGCCGAAATCGGGGTAGGACGCACCGTCCTCCAGCTCGAAGCGTTTGACGAAGAGAATCCCCTCCAGCCAGTAAGCCATCCAGCCGACCGGGTTTCGGTATCCGACCTTGACCGCCGGCAGTCGGCTCTCTCCCACCAGCAAGACGGCATCGTCCTCCAGACGTAGGCGTGAGTCGTGTAAGGAGGTGTACGGCCAGAAGGTCAGCTGGCGTTTCGGCAGCAGACCACCCGAGTCGACCGAACCAACCGGTAGAGGCATGATCACGACCCCACCCAGGCGCAGCTGGGTGATCGCCCAAGGCGCCAGTTCGACTGGAGAGGGGCTTTCATTGCATAGTTCGTGCTCCAAAGTCACGACCGGCTGGTCAGGGGAAAGGTGCAGTTCCAGTGCCTTGGCGATCCCGGTGTGGGGATCGGCCGGCAGCGATAGGCGCACCCCCTCAGGGATTTGCTGCACCTGCAACCCGGTCAGGTCGGGGGTGTAGGTCTGGGTCAACGACTCGGGCGCCTGCCACAAGCGAAGGCCGCCCAGGAAGGAATACTCCCCATAGGGGGTTTCGGGACCTTGAAGTCGAAGACGTCCGCCAGGAGGCTGACCGGCGAGCCGGCCAGGAATAGACGCACCAGGCGCGGCCCGGCCTCGACCAGGTAGTCCAGCCGCAAGTATTCGTTCTCCAGCGAGCGGGTCGCCATGCCATGAAAATCTTCGGTCATCTTAACCTATCATCTTGCTAAAAGTGGGTTTCAAGGCTGGGTAGAGCTCTCGGTAGAGCGCGTAGCCCCGGCGGTAAGCTTCCACCTTCGTCGGGTCGGGACAGGTGCTGCCAGTGACTTTCACCGCCGTCGCGCACGCTGCTGGGACATCCGTCCACGCTCCCGCGCCGACGCCTGCCAGCAAGGCTGCGCCGTAGGCTGCCACCTCGGTCGTGTTGACCGTCACCAATTCTGCTTCGAGTACGGATGCCAGGATTTGTCGCCAGAGGGCACCCTTCGTCCCGCCGCCGGAAGCCCGCACCTGCCAAACGTGGCTCAATCCTGCGTTTTGAATGAGCGTGAAACTATCCTTCAGGCCAAAAGCGACTCCTTCGAGCAAGGCACGCGTCAGATGTCCGCGGCCGTGACGGAGAGTCAGTCCTATCCACGCTCCGCGCGCCAGCGGGTCCGGATGCGGGGTTCGCTCGCCGCTCAGGTACGGTAAGAACTGCAAGCTTTCACTCCCCGCCGGAACAGTCTCGGCTTCCTTGAGCAGATCATCAAAACTGACGCCGGGAGCCAGCGTATCCCGGTACCACTGCAAGCTACCCGCTGCCGAGAGCATCACGCCCATGAAATGCCACATACCCGGCACGGCATGACAGAAGGCGTGCAGGCGGCCTTCCGGTTCGACCAGCGCCGATGAAGTAGTCGCGAACACCACACCGCTCGTACCGACCGTCAGCGCCACTACGCCCGGCTGCACCGCGCCCACGCCAACCGCCTGGGCGGCCTGGTCGCCGCCGCCTGCCGCAACCGGCGTGCCGGCCTTTAAGCCAGTCACCGTAGCAACTTCGGTGGTGATCTTGCCGGTGAACTCCGGCCCTTCGAACGTGGAAGGCATCCATTCGAGGGGGATTCCCAACGCGGCCAGCACCTCCGCCGACCAGTCACGCTGTCTAAGGTCGAATAAAACTGTCCCGGAGCCATCGGCCTTATCCATGGCATATTCGTCTGTCAATTTGTAACGGATATAATCTTTGGGAAGCAAGACATGTTGCGCATTCGCATACACATCCGGCTCATTCTCCTGCACCCACAGGATCTTCGGAGCGGTGAAACCCGGCAGCGCCACATTGCCAGTGATCTGGATGAACTTCTGACGCCCGATCCGCTGGTGGATCTCGTTACACTGCACCTGGGTGCGCTGGTCGTTCCATAGGATGGCGGGACGCAGCACTTCCCCTGCTCCATCGAGCAGAACCAGGCCGTGCATCTGACCCGTCAGCCCAACCGCGGCGACAGACTCACCCCCAATACCTGCCTTTTTCAGTACCGAGCGGATACTGGCTGAGACGGCCTCCCACCACTCACGTGGGTCCTGCTCGGACCAGAGCGGTTTCGGGATCTGGAGCGTGTGCGGCGAGGAAGCGACCGCGGCCACTTCGCCGCAATTGTCCACTAGCAAAGCTTTGCTGCTGGTAGTGGAGGTATCTATTCCGAGAAAGTATTGTTGCGACACGGAACTCCTACCTGACTTCCACCGGGCAGACGAACACCCTCTCCCTCACCGGGGCTTTCTTCTCGCCGACGACTTCAAACGCGCCCTCCGCCCGAATATCCGCCGAGGAGGAACCAACCATAACCTTGAATGTGCCTGCTTCAACGACCAGGTTCAAATCCTCGTCGTAGAAGGCCAATTGGTCCACGGGCAGGTGGAAGGTCACGGATCGGGATTCTCCTGGATGTAAAGCCAGGCGGGCATAGCCTTTCAATTCTTTCACCGGCCGCGGGACGCTGGCGTATTCGTCGCAGACATACAATTGGACGACCTCATCCCCGGCTACTTCCCCGGCGTTCTTCACTTTCAGGCTTACTCTCACCACTCCTCCGGCTTTGGGATGTTCCGAGGAAATAGCAAGATTGCTATACACAAAAGTGGTGTAGCTGAGGCCATGCCCGAATGGATAAAGCGGGCTGGCTTCCATGTCAACGTAGTTGACGTACCAGTTCGACTTCCCACCGCTGGGTTTTTGAGAATAGAACAATGGCATCTGCCCGGCATGGCGCGGGAAGGACATCGGCAATTTTCCGCCGGGATTCGAATCACCAAAGAGCGTCTCGGCAATCGCCGCGCCGCCCTCTTCGCCCGGCAGCCAGGCTTCGAGGATAGCATTCGCCTTTTCAGAAATGGAATTGATCGCATACGGCCGCCCGGTGACCAGAACCACGACAACCGGCTTGCCGGTGGCGAAGATAGTTTCGGTCAACCGCTCTTGAACGCCCGGGAGATGCAGGGCGGCGCTGTCGCGTGTCTCCCCGACCGTAGCATCGGGCGTCAACCCGGCGCGATCTCCAAGGTCAAGCAGGACGACTTCTGCCTGTTCAGCAGCCTTTACCGCCTCGTCAAAGCCGCCAGTGTCGTTGCCCAGATTGTCACAACCGCGTGCATACAGGATGCGGGTCCGCGGGAGGAGACAGCGAAGACCATCCAAAACTGTTGGGGTCTTGATCCCATGTCTGGCGAGGTATTCCGGGTCCGGGTTTACAAAGTCTGAACCTATGGGCGGCATCAGGCTCCTCAGATCAAAGAGAGCCGCGTAACTATAGTCACAAAGGAAATTACGGCCATCGTCCGCGTTCGGACCTATGACTGCCAGTGTCTTGATCTCCTTCTTGATTGGAAGGAGGTCGTCATTCTTGAGCAAGACCATACTTTTACAGGCAATTTCGCGCGCCAGGCTGCGCTGCGCCGGTGTCTCAAAGACTTCCAGCACGCGGCCTTCATCTACGTAGGGATTTTCAAACAAGCCGAGTTCGAATTTCTTTTGCAAGTGACGGCAGACAGCGGTATCCACATATTCCATGTCAATCTCGCCCGCTTCAAGAGCAGCCTTGAGCGGATCACCGTAGCAGTTGCGGGTGGGAAGTTCCACGTCTATCCCGGCGCGGAGGGCCAAGGCGGCTGCTTCCTTTCGATCAATGGCCATGGCATGGTAGGAGTGGATCATCTGGATGGATTCGTAGTCCGCAACCACCAGCCCATCGAAACCTAACTGGTCGCGCAGGATTTCGGTCAGGAGACGGCGCGAGGCAGCCACCACCTCCCCGTCCAGTTCGGGGTAGGCATTCATC
>JALHUM010000324.1 GCA_022865905.1 Anaerolineales bacterium
CACCCCCCTTACCTCCCTCCATTCTCACCCTTCATCAACACGGCAATTTCAGCGTCGGGTGGGGGCGATAATGGGGGGACAAAGGGGGGCGGAATGGGGGAGTGCAAGGGGGGGGAGATCACACCGCCAAGTTCCAGTGTGCATACTTGGGATTGTTGCCGCGCACCACATCATAGAAAAGCTTGCGCAGAGTTTCGGCTATCGGGCCCATCTCGCCGCTGCCGACCGGCCGGTGATCCACCCTGGAAACCGCCGTCACCTGTGCGGCCGTGCCGGTCAGGATCAATTCGTCGCAGATGTAGATTTCGGTCCGGTCAATCGGTCGCTCGACAACGGCCAGTTTCAACTCGTTCTTTGCCAGCTCGATGACCGTCCGCCGCGTGATGCCCTCTAGGATGTTCTCGGTCACCGGTGGAGTGATGAGCACGTTATCGCGGACGATGAACAGATTCATCGCGCTGCCTTCCGAGAGATGACCATCCTGCGTCAGTACCAGCGCCTCATCGAAGCCAGCCCGCGCCGCGTCGGTCTTAGCCAGCGCCGAGTTGACATACGCCCCGCTGATCTTGCTGCGTGCCGGGATCATGTTGTCGTCAATCCGCCGCCAGGAGGAAATCGTCACATGGGCGCTGGTGTCATTCTTGATATATTGACCGAAAGGCATGGCGAAGATGGTCAGTTCGTCGGTCAAGTCGTGCAGGCGGACGCCGATTTGTTCATCCGCCTTGTAGGCCAACGGGCGGATGTAGATATTCTGCTGGTAATTATCTTTACGCAGCAACTCTAACGTCAACTGCGTCAGGCTTTCGGGCGTGTGATCGAATTCCATGCACAGTATACGGCACGAATTCAGAAAGCGGCGATAATGATCCATGGGACGAAAAACGAAGAGCTTTTTCTTCTCTTCGTTCCAGTAGCCGCGCAGACCGCCGAAAACGGCTGTGCCATAGTTGAACGCATGGGTTGCCACACCGACCTTCGCCTCGGAATAGGGGACGATCTTACCCAAGAAAAAAGCGTGCTTTGGAAGCTCCATAGACATATCTCCGTATGGGATTGGATGCAGCCCCCTTCTGCTGGATAATTATACCCGAAACGCACCGCCGCGTTCCAGACGCTGTGCCTGCCGCCCGAAAGGAACCCATTTCCTCTGAGGCAACAGGGTCCTAATTCTTGACAGCCGCGTATCGTTGCGTTAGAATTACTTCGATATATATCGAATTAGTTATTCGTGGATAAAACTATGGACACTTCACCCACAATGCTCGACTTTGTCAAAGCCCTCTCGGATGCCGACCGGCTGCGCATCATCGGCGCGTTGAGCCAGGGTTCCCTCACCGCCGCGCAGGTCGCCGGGCAACTCGGTCTTCCCTTCCGCGATGCGATCAACCACCTGGCCTTCCTGGAGCACGTGCGCATCCTCCTGGCCCATGCAGCGGATAGAAAGCAGGATGAAGTTTACGAACTGGATTCTGTCTTTCTCGAAAAACTCTCCCGCCAGCAGTTCCAGGGGACGCGCCCGGCCTACATTCCCGCCCCGGATGTGGAGGAGACGGCGCGCCGGGAGCTGGCCGCGCACCTCAACCCGGATGGCACCATCCGCCAGATTCCGCGCCAGGCTGGCAAGTTGCGCGTCATCCTGAACTACCTGATCAACGCTTTCGAGGTAGACAGAGTCTATACCGAGAAAGAAATCAATGCCATCCTGAAGCCCTTCAACGAGGATGTCTCCGGCCTGCGCCGCGACCTGGTGGACGCCGGTTTGCTCGCCCGCGAACGGGATGGCTCGCGCTACTGGCGGAATTGAAATCATGACCGATCAAAATGTCGAATTGGTCACCTTCTTCAAAGCCCTGGCCGATTCCAGTCGCTTAAAGATTGTCGGTTTGCTGGCGCAGCGACCTTATGCGGTGGAGCAACTGGCCGCCATGCTCGACCTGCGCCCCTCGACCGTCTCGCATCACTTGTCTCGGCTGACCGAGGCCGGCTTGGTCAGCGCACGCGCCGAGAGCTATTACAGCGTCTATCAACTGGAAGAGAAAGCCCTGGAAGAAAAAACGCGCCGCCTGTTCTCGCACGAGGATCTGACTGCGGCTGCCGCGAACGTGGATACCAACGCCTTCGACCGCAAGGTCATCGCCGATTATTCTCTACTAAATGGTCGCCTGAAGACCATCCCGGCCCAGCGCAAGAAGCTGGAAGCGATTTTGCGACACGTGGCGGAGGCCTTCGAATCGGGTGTGAGATATAGCGAGAAGCAGGTCAATGAAATCCTGGCCCGCTTCCACGAGGATACCGCCACGCTGCGGCGCGAACTGGTTGGTTATGGGTTTATGGAACGCGGAGGAGGAGGGGGAGAGTATTGGAGAAAAGAGAATCGAAATTAAAGATTCAATAAGGATGAACCGTGAAGTACGCAAGGAGTAAAACTTTGCGTTCTTCGCACTTTCGCGGTTATTCCTTCCGCGCGCGGAGCGAGAAAGATTCATCACCAATCATGGGTGTATGTAAACCCTCTGCCTCCAGCGCCATCACGCGGCTATTGGCAAAATAAGAAAAATCGAAATCTGTCGGGTCGCCAGCTTTTTTACCGGGGATGGGCATCAGCCGTGCGGTGAGGGGCTTGTCCAACCGCAGTGCCAGGGCGGAGAGGTCGAGCAACAGGGCAGATATTTGCTCAGCGGTTGTGTCTCCCGGCAATGGCACTGTATCCAGCCCCGCCCCGCACACAGCGGAATACAGCAACAAATCCTTTATGGAAAGTGTTCCCTCAGCAGCGCGTTTGGCAAGGATTGCATCTTCCAGAACCGGCAACATCACTCCGCTGAAACCGGCATGTGGGAAGCGAGCGCGCTGGATGGACTTGGCCAGGAGAGCGGCAGCGGCCAGCGAGCCGTGCAATCCCACCCTCGGCACGCCCATCCGC
Organism: Anaerolineales bacterium; assembly: GCA_022865905.1. Taxonomy (GTDB): domain Bacteria; phylum Chloroflexota; class Anaerolineae; order Anaerolineales; family Villigracilaceae; genus CG2-30-58-95. The sequence continues at coordinate 2,927 of JALHUM010000324.1, forward strand.
TCGAAGGCCGCGCCCAGCGACCTGGATTCCTCTGGGTAGGGAGCCAGCGAGTAGTCAATGCCGCCGAAATGCAGGCTGTACCTGTACTTCAGCAAATCAGCAACCGCGACCAGTTTTCGGGCGTGGTCTTCTATTGTCGCAACCAGCCCCTGCTGACCCTCAGCTATCGTCTTTGCCTCCGAGAAGGCTTGCACAGCCAAATCCGCCGCTTCGGTCGCCAGGGCAAAAGCGGGCACATCCCCCTGGTGATAAGCAGCAGGAAAGAACGGCGCGCCGGGCGGGACGTTGGCTAAAGCAGCAAAACGCAAGTTGGCGAAGCCATCCGGCATAATGGGCGCACAGCGGCAGATCACCTCGGCGCAGGCGCGCACTGCGGAGAGCGAGAGGCCGCTTTTCGCATCCGCCATCCGGCCGGAGAAGAAGACGTTCTCCGAAGCTGCAATGGCTTCTGGAATGACGAGGTAACTATACGGAAGTTCCGGCAACGCCGGCCCGAGCGCGGCGTAGTCAATGCCCGTTGCCTGGATGGCAGCGCCCATCATGCGGGCCAATTTCGGCGTTTCGGAAATATTCCTTGGCCCGAGCAAGGTGGGAAAAGGCACGCTCGCCAGACGCACTGTCTGGACTTCGTACCCGGCCGCTTCGAGAGCTTCCCTGGCCTCCGCCAGGAACGCGCTAGCCGCCTGGAGTATCTTGACCTCCAGCGGCCAGCCCGGATTGCAGAAGTAGGTGATTGAACGGATTTTCATGTTTTGCCTGCAAAGTTGAGAGCCATGCTTTCGTCGTAATGCGTGAAGCGTAAAGCGTAATTACGTTTCACGTTGCCTCACTATCTCGAACATGAGAATGGCTCCTGCTACAGCAGCATTCAAGGATTCAGTCTCGCCAGGCATGGAGACCTTGACGTAAACATCTGCCATTCTGCGCGCCTGCTCACTTTCTCCCTCCGCCTCGCCACCGACGATCAGCGCCAGTGGGGCGCGAAAATCGGTCTCCCAGCAGGAGCGGCCATCCATGTCAGCCAGGAATACCTTCAATTTCGTCGACTCGCTGATTCTCTGAATCTCATCCCAAGACAAGGAGTGTATCGGCAGCCTGAAATGCGCTCCCATGCCAGCGCGGACGACCTTCGGCGCAAAGGCGTCTGTCGTTTCGGGCGGGATCAATACGGCCTGTACGCTGGCTGCGGCTGCTGTCCGCAATAACGTGCCGAGGTTGCCGGGGTCACGCATCTGGTCGGGGATGAGGATGAAGTTAGGAGATAGGGGATAGGGGATAGGAGCGAATTCGAGGATGGCGAGGATACCTTGTGAAACCTCTGTCTCGCTGATGGATTGGAGAAGTCGCAGTTCAACTTCTTCGATATCCAAACCTTCGACCTTCAACTTTCCAACCAATTCCTGCCCACGCTTGCTCAACTCGGAAGAATAGAGCACAAATCGAAAAGGCCAGCGTGCAATAAAGGCTTCTTCCACCAACCGCACGCCCTCGGCCACAAACGCGTCCGCCTCACGACGGTTTTTTGTGCGGCCCAGTAGGGAGCGAACAAGTTGGATTTTGGGATTATGCGCCGAAGTAATCATGCCAGATTTTCAGAAAGACATCCACTATCGCCTGGTCGTAGAGTACAAGTCGCACCAGCTTCAAGCTGGAGGTAGGGTACTTGGAGAAATTCTCCCGGATGGCCGAGAAGATCACACCCGCAGCGCGCTCCTGGGGGAAGCCGAAAATACCAGTAGAAAGGGCGGGCATGGCGATACACGACAGGCCGAGACGTTCCGCCGCTTTCATGGACCCGGTCACTGCTGCCATTAATTTGACATTTTCTTCACCGCCTGGACCCGTTCTTTGGGTATCGCCCCAGACCGGCCCCACGGCGTGGATCACGTAGCGGCAGGGCAGGTTCCCGCCCGAGGTCCAGGCCGGTTCGGCATGGGTCACCGTGCCGTGAGTCCGCACCCACTCATCCGATTCCCGCTGAATGACCTCCCCGCCGCGCCGGACAATAGCCCAGGCCACTCCACCGCCATGCTGGAGATGTTCGTTGGCCGCGTTGACGATCGCATCCGTCGTTTCAGTGGTGATGTCGCCCTGAACGAGTTGGAGGGTCTGTCCGGAGGGGAGGGTGGTTTCAGTCCGAACGATGTTCATGCGGATATTTTACCCCCTTTAAATGCTTGGGCGGGGTCTAAGACCCCGCCCAAAGTGAAATCTTTGGTTAATGCCTTATTTCGCCTTTGCCACCACCGTAGCAAACACCTGCGGATCGCGCACGGCCAGGTCGGCCAGCATCTTGCGATTGAGGGTGATGTTAGCTTTCTTCAGCGCCGCGACCAGGCGGCTGTAGGTGGTGCCGTTCAGCCGGGCCGCGGCGTTGATGCGGGCGATCCACAATTTGCGCAGATCGCGGCGGCGGAAGCGGCGGTCACGCGTGGCGTACCACATGCTCTTCAGCATCGCCTCGTTGGCGCGCCGGAAGAGCAGGTGCTTCGAGCCGCGCTGACCTTTGGTGTACTTCAATACTTTCTTGTGACGACGGTAGCCGTAAGGGCCACTCTTTACACGAGCCATTGTTTACCTCCTGCGAACCTCCGGGCGTCGGCGTAGGTTTTGCCTACTATCCAGTTGCATACACCCGGCAGCCGCAATAATGGTAGCTCGAAGAGCTACCATAAAAACGGATACGAAGCCTCAGCGGGCGCGACGTGTCGCGCCTCTACTTGAGGTTTGGCGCTAAGCGCCGGACGCGCTTGATGATGCCCCGCCCTTTGACAGGTACCATCTCGGCGAACAAGGCCTTGACGCGCTTGGATCTCTTTCGGCGCAGGTGAGCCTTGCCGCCTTTGGTGCGCACGATCTTTCCGGACCCGGTCACGCCGAACCGTTTCGAGGTGGCCTTGTGGGTCTTCAGCTTGTACTTTCCTTCTTTCTGCTTGCGCGGCACAGCAAATACTCCTCTCACAAAAATTCCGCGGGCTTGACCCCGCGGTTAGTTCACGATCTCAGCAGACTTCTCTTCAGCGCTCTCTTTGGGGACGGGTTTCTTCTTTCCTCGAGAGGGAACGAGCATCATGGACATTCCCCGGCCTTCGATGGCGGGCGACTGTTCCACCGTGCCCACTTCGGCGAGTTCCTGGGCAATCTCTTTCAAGTCTTCCAGAGCTATTTCAGGGTAGGTGATCTCGCGTCCCCGGAAGCGGATCGTCACGCGGACTTTCATCCCGTGTTCCAACCAGCGGCGGGCATCGTCTACTTTGAACATCCGGTGCGCGTCGTTGGTCTTGGGGCGCAGACGGATTTCCTTGACTTCGACCTTGGTCTGTTGCTTGCGAGCCTCGCGTTCCTTCTTCGTTCGCTCGTAGAGGAACTTGCCAAAGTCCATCACGCGGCAGACGGGCGGGGCGGAGTTGGGGGCAACCTCCACCAGGTCGAGTTCCGCATCCCGTGCGATTTGCAGGGCCTGCTTGATTGGCACGACGCCGATGTTCTCTCCGTTGGGGCCGATCAGGCGAACCTCCGCAACCCGGATGGACTCATTTACTCTAAATTCATTAGCGCTGATAAGTCTCTCCTTATCTTTAACAGAAGTCCAGCCAAGGGCTGGCTTTAGCGGGCTGATGATACCATAAGTGCGCTTGACTCGTCAATAAAAGGGTCGGGAATTTTTTACAAGGATTTTACCTCTACGCCATACTATGGTTACTTGATGCTGATAAAATGCTAATCGTAAGCTTTAATCAGAAAGGAGAAAACAAGCCATGTTGAAAATTACTGCTCTGCTCAAAAAAATGTTCCTGCTCGCCCTGATCCTCGCCATCGGACTGGCAGCCGTTCCGGTTACAACCGTATCCGCTGCCGGTCTCAACGATCAGGACAATCCGCCGTCCGATCATCCCATGATAGACGCCCTGCTGGAGAGAGTTTGGGCGCGCGAGCAGGCCATCTACCAGCGCCAGGATGACCGCCTGGCCAAGGCCGACGAGTTCTTCGCCAAGGTACAATCGGGAATTGACAAGGCCACAGCCAAGGGTTACGACGCATCCGGGATCCAGGCCGCGCTGGACGCCCTTAAAGCAGCTGTTGAAACGGCCAGGCCGATCCACCAGAACGCCGCCAGCATCATCGCCTCTCACGACGGCTTCGATGCCACTGGGAAAGTGACTGACCGCGCCCAAGCCCGCGAGACCGTCAAGCTGCTGGGACAGTCGCTCAAGGATTATCGCAGTACCGTCGGCGACCCGTTCAAGGCTCTGCGAGAGGCCGTCAAGGCTTTCCGCGAGGCCCACAAGCCGGTCAACCCGTAAAGTCAGCGAACCTCCCTAAAGAAAGACATGACTCACCCCGAATTCAAGCTTCGGGGTGAGTTCTTGTATCAATAGCCCTCCGTACAATATCCAACCTTTTCGGGTATCATCGGCTATATATAGTGTGAGCACTCGTCGAAAAATATCTCCGGGAGGAAGATGGACGAAGAACAAGCCATCCAGCGTTTGAAACGCGGCGATGTCGGCGGTCTGGAGATTCTAGTACACCATTACCAGGTCAAAGCCGTACGCACAGCATACCTCATCACCCGCGATGCGGAACTAGCCGAGGATGTGGTGCAGGAGGCTTTTCTGAAAGTCTGCCGCGCCATCCGGACCTTCGATGCAACCCGTCCCTTTGAACCCTGGTTCCTGCGCAGCGTAGTTCACGCGTCAGTTAAATCCGCCCAAAAGACGGCGCGGCAAACCCCGCAGGGATCAGAGTGGGAAGACCTGCTCGCTGCAGACGAATCCGTAGAAGCACAGGTCGAATTGGCTGAGTTCCAGCGTCAGGTCTGGGATGCCATGCAAAGTCTATCTCCCCGCCAACGCGCCGTCGTCGTCCAGCGATATTTCCTGGATATGAGGGAAAGAGAGATGGCCGCCAAACTCGAAACCGCTGCCGGCACAGTCAAGTGGCTATTGAATGCAGCACGGACGCGGTTGCGCGCCCTGTTGCGCAAGGAGGTGGAAGAATGACGCGCGAAGAACGCCTCCAACAGGCTCTCGAAGGAATTGCTGCGCAGCAAGTCCCCGAAACGACAAACCTCTGGCCGCGCCTTGCAGCCCGTAGCGAAGAAAGGAAATCCCTTATGCAAACCCTGCGCGCCCGACCAGCTTTGGCGCTATTTATCCTCCTGCTCGCCCTGGCGTTGTTGACCGGCGTGGCCTATGCCGTAGGTCGGCTGACCGGCTACATCCCTGGCGTGGGGATCATTGACCTGAGCGTGCCATTGCGTGTGCTGGCCGAACCGGTGACGATGACGCGCGAGGGAGTTACGCTGACCGTCACACAGGCCGTGCTCAGCGCGGATAAAACAGTGATATTCGTAAAAATCGAGGGTGTCCCCGCGGACGCTTATCCAAAGGGTGAAGCTGGCGGCTGTTCCGGCAAGGTGGACCTGAGCCTTTCGGATGGAACGCTTTTGGAAGGCGGCTTTATTTCAGGGGGCAATTGGACCTCGTTCGAAAGCCGTCTTGAGTATGGCGCGGTTCCGACGCATGTCAATGATGCTGTGTTATTGGTTGCCTGTATTGGCGACACAATGCCGGGCGCGCTGCCCGAAAACTGGGAAATTCCATTGCGCTTTACGCCCGCGCCGCCCGATATGACAGTCGCGCCCGTCATCGAACTCTCCACTCCCGCCGCGACCAATCCCCCCGCTCCGGGCGTGACGAGTACGCCTGTTTTGTCCAATACGATGACGCTCAACGGCATTACTTTTTCCCTCGAAAAATTCGTCGAAGTGGAAGGCGGCTATCAACTGTATGGCAGTCTGGATTTGAGCGGGGCGACCCTGCCGGCGCAAAGTATTTTCAGTTATTTCGACACGATGGCTGTGATCAAGATGACCGACGCCAATGGGAATCGAATCCCATTCGAGGAAACGCGCTTCGAGCCGCAGGACAACGCCGTTTACGACCCCAACAAGGTTGTGTGGATTTATCGCACGGATCAAAAAGCCTTCGCCGCGCCGCTCACGCTTACCCTTTCGTGGGTCGAGATGCAAATCTTGCCGCAAATCCCGTTCGAACTCGACCTGGGCTCCAACCCGCAAATCGGCCAGACCTGGGAAATCAACCGCGATTTGACTTTCGAGGGACATACCGTCCGCTTGTTATCGGCTCAACTGTTGAAGAGCGACGACCCTCAATGGTCTTCTTCTCTCAAGTTTACCTATGAAGATAAAGAAGGCGGCATTTATATCAATGTAATGGATGATGTTCCGCAGACGCCTCTGATAGAAGTTACAAGCGGCGGAGGCGGCGGTGGCGGGCCTCTTGAAATAAAGTTTTCCTGGATGAATTATGGGGAAATTCCCAGCGGCCTGCGCCGCTTCACCATCAGAGCGGATGTGCCGTATCGTATTAACGGTCCGTGGCAAGTCGCCTGGAATCCGCCGTCCACAACGGAACCCATCCCAACGTCCGCGCCCGAGGCGTGTCTCACGTCTGAAAAATGGGAGCAGACTAAGGGTCAGTACGAAGCGCTACCCGTCGGCATGGGCGGGAAAATCCTGTTCACCACAGACGCCATGCCGCCGGATATCAACGTCTTCATCGTCAATTTGGATGGCAGTGACCCGCGCGGGCTGGTCAATGGTTACTACCCGGCGCTTTCTCCCGATGGAACGCACATAGCCTTTATGTCGCAAAATGTTTCCCTGAACATACTCGACCTGAACAACGGACAGACTATTTTGCTTGAAAACGGCACGAACCCTGTTTGGTCGCCTGATGGTTTGCGTATATTGTTCTATAACCCACCGGATGGATTGTATTTGGCGAAAACCGATGGCACAGGCATGCAAAAAATCGAAACGGGTTCGCCACGCGTCAACCCGATTGGCTGGCTGCCGGATAATCAGACGATTGTCTTTGGCGCGCAAGTCGGCGACATCTACAACCTGTACGAACACGTTTTCAAAACCTACAACCTGCAAACGGGCGAAACGAAATCGCTCTTTCCCATCACCATCAAGACGCCAAGCGGCGCTATCTCGCCGGATGGGCAGTGGATTGCTTTCAACGCCAGGCTGTTCGGAGCCAATCTGGATGGCGCGGTCTTTATCTCGCGACTGGACGGCTCGGAGCGCAAACTGGTTGTTGCTAATCTAGATAATTCGCTTGCATTTCATCCGGTTTGGAGCCCAGATGGGCAATGGTTAATCGTCAGCGTAGTAGAGCCTTATAAACCAACCAGCCCGGTTTTGGTCAATCCGTTTAACTGCCAGCTCATCCCGTTGGCGGAGGTTAAGGGGGAAATACAGCAGTGGATACCGTAGGGCATGAGCAGACATATGAAGTCTTGAAGACTTCGGATGTCTTTGGAATGTCCCCCCTTCCTGCAAGTCGGCTTACTGCCGGATGGGCGGGTGGTGATTTATCTCGATACGCTCGATTTTTACCAGTAACTCGCCAGGCGGAAAAGCAATTAAATTCAGCCCCCCGTTTTCTTCGAGAAAACGGGGGGCTGTTTAACCTACAGCTCGCTTGCCCGTCTCGCGATCCGATCCTTCGCCCGCGCAATGAACTCCGCCAGCGGAATGTTATTCTGCTGGCTTCCATCGCGGACGCGGAGCGAAACCTGTCCCGCCTTCATCTCGTTCTCGCCGACCACCAGCATGTAAGGCACTTTCATCAGTTGCGCGTCGCGGATCTTGGCGTTCATGCGCTGGGCGCTCAGGTCGGCGCTGGCGCGGAGGCCCTGCTCACGCAACTGACTGACGATCCCCTCGGCGTACTCGTTCTGGTTATCCGTGATGGGGATGACGCGCAGGTGCTCCGGCGAAAGCCAGACCGGGAAATTGCCGGCGTAGTGCTCAAGCAGGAATCCAACGAAGCGTTCGTGGGTGGAGAGCGGGGCGCGGTGGATGCACAGCGGCGTCTCCTCGACGCCGTCCTTGTTCATGAAAACCAGCCCGAAGCGCCCCGGCTGGGCGAAGTCCACCTGGTTGGTCGCCAGTGTGAATTCCTTGCCAATGGCGCTCCAAACCTGCCCATCAATCTTCGGTCCATAGAAGGCAGCCTCGTTGGCGGCTTCTACGAACGGCACACCGCCGTTCGTCATGGCGCGGCGCACCATGTCTTCCGTCTTGAGCCACAGGCGTTCGTTGTCCACGTACTTCTTGCCTAGGCCTTCCTTGCTGTGCAAGGACAGGCGCATGACGAATTTCGTGATGCCAAACAAGTCGAGATATTTCTTGTACAGGTCAATGACCGCCATGAATTCCTGCTCGAACTGCTCCTCGGTTACATAAATATGTGCGTCGTTCATCTGCATCGAACGAACGCGCATCAGGCCAAACAGTTCGCCAGACTTTTCGTAGCGATAGCACGTCCCGTACTCCGCCAGGCGGATGGGCAGGTCTCGGTAGGAGCGCGGCTTCGAGCCGAAGATCTTGTGGTGCATCGGGCAGTTCATCGGCTTGACGTAGTACTTGACGCCCTCGATCTCCATCGGAGGGTACATAGACTCGGCGTAGTAGGGCAGGTGGCCGGAGTGCACGAACAGGTCTTCTTTGGCCAGGTGCGGGGTGCGGACGCGGAGATAGCCTGCCTTTTCCTCCATCTCTTTTGCCAGCCGTTCCAATTCCTCGATGATGACGCCGCCGCGCGGCAGCCAGAGCGGCAGGCCGGGGCCGACCTCGTCCTCGTAGATGAAAATTTCCAGTTCTTTGCCGAGTTTGCGGTGGTCGCGCTTTTTGGACTCTTCGAGCATAGCCAGGTACTCTTCGAGTTCCTGGGCCGTCTTCCAGGCCGTGCCGTAGAGGCGCGTCAGCATCTTGTTCTTCTCGTCGCCGCGCCAGTAGGCCCCAGCGATGGACATCAGCTTGAAGGCCGAGGGATTGATCTGGCGCGTCGTCTCGACGTGCGGCCCACGGCACAGGTCCGTGAAGGTATCGCTCTGGTAGATGGAGATTTCGGGTTTCTCGGCCAGCGGGTTGCCATACTCGTCGAAGCCGCCTTTTTCCAAGCCCTCGATCAGTTCCAGCTTGTAGGGCTGGTCTTTGAAAATCCGCCGCGCCTCTTCAGCCGAAACCGCCTTCCTGACGAAAGGGTGACTTCCGGCGATGATCTGCCTCATGCGCTTTTCGATTTTCCCCAAATCTTCGAGCGTGATGGGTTGGGGCAGGTCGAAATCATAATAAAAGCCGTTCTCGACCGGCGGGCCGATGGTGTACTTGGCCTCAGGGTAGAATTCCAATACCGCCTGCGCCATTACGTGCGCCGTCGAGTGGCGGATTCTATACAACTGGGAATCTTCGTAACGTTCTTCGGGTTGATTGGACATTTTCTCTCCTTTACCCTCACCCCCGTCCCCTCTCCCATAATTGGAAGGGGTGCAGGGGTGAGGGCGGAATAAAAAACTCTCGCCCAAAATTCGGGGCGAGAGTCAGTCTCACGTGGTTCCACCCGATTTGCCCTCCGGGTCAACCCTTGCGAAGGTTCGCAACCTTCGCAAGGATGCCAGGATGGCATCTCTTGGACTGATAACGGAGTCGCCCGTTTCCCTTACTAATTGAACTCTGGTCACTGGTTATTGACCACTGTTCACTGTTCTGTTCCACGCTCGCGGGCGGTTTTTGGCGGTGCTCCCCGGAGAAGGCTCTCAGTCATCGGCCTGCTCTCCCTGTCGGTTTGCGTACCGCTTACTCGTCCCGGTCACAGCGTTTGGTTGATTGTGTGGCTATTATATGCCGGTTTGGATGCTTGTCAAGCGTCCGCAAGAAGAGGCTGGGAAAGGAATCGCCCTTCCCCAGCCCGTTAGACAATGCTTCGTGCTCTTTATTTCGCCATGGTGGCAGGCACCCAGTTTGCAAAGCTGGCCAGGTGTCCCCACAAGGATGTATAGAAAGTGACGGCCCACAAGAGGGCAGTGACCAGCACCACGAGAGCAGCAATGAGGCGGAAAGCTTTATTTTTCTTCAGCAGGCTGAGAAGAGGAGCTGCCAGCACACCGCCCAGGCCGGCCATGATAAAACCGATGCCGGAAAGGATGGGTTCCTTGGTCAGGCCAAGCGAGATAATGCGGATGCCCACGATGACGGCGTCCACTCCGGCAAAGAAGCCGTAGATGGCCACAGGAATCAAATCCCAACCCTGGCTCAAGGCGATGGCCGCGCCGAGGAAGACAGCGCCAAATAACGTGGTCGCCTCGCCGTAGCCGATGTTGTAGCTCCCAGGCAGGGGCCAGGTAAACGTCAGCGTCAAACCCAGGATTATGCCCAGTAGACCGACGACACCGAATCCGGCAGCGTAGGGACGCTGGTCTTTGGCATCCATGCCCGCGTAGATGTAGTAAGCCAGCAGTGCGGTGCCTGCGACCAGGTTGATCATGATGAGGGTAAGATAGTCAATAAACATGTGTCACTCCTGATTTAAATGAATTAGTTTTGTCAATTCTTATTATTATAATCTAATATATCTAATTAAAGGACTCTTCTTATCAGACTCTTAAGTTCGGACGGGCTGAGAAACAGAAAAAGCCCCTCGCCAGGGGCTTTTCTGTGGGCGGAATAGGGCTCGAACCTACGACCTCTGCTATGTCAAAGCAGTGCTCTAACCAACTGAGCTATCCGCCCGAATAGTGTGGCATATTATAACGAGGGTGCCTGGAATTGACAAGAAGAGACTTGAAAAAAATTGGCCCCCCATGCGGGGGGCCTTTGTTTCAAACCTTTCTGCTGCTATGTCTTCTTCAGTACGGGAAGGCCGTTCGGCGTTTCGATTACTTTGTATCCAGCCGGCACTGCCTCGAGAACGCCCGCCTTTTTTTCCTTGGCGAAGTAGTAGAGCGTTTGGATCTTGCCGCTCTTCAAGGGGGTACTCTTACAGTGCAAGAAATAAGTCACGCCGCGTTTGTTGGTATAACTGAATGCCATACGAACCTCCTTCTTGGCGAAAGAACTTGTGCGGTTTTACAGCACAAGCCGATAAGACGATCCCATTATATCCCCAATTGATAAAACTGGCATATCCATTTTTGTGTGCAGGCAGATGTTGTCAGCCTGGTTTTTAAACTCAAGATCGCAGTAACCGGTCTAACTCCTCGAAATCCACGCGCGAGGTGAGGTCCAGGCTGATAGGTGTGACCGAGACCAGCCGCCTGGCGCGCAGCACGTAGACGTCGCTGCCTTCCTGCTCCTGGTCGAGAAGCTCGACCCGGTGGTAACCGACCCTTCCCGGCTCATCCCACGTCTTACGTTTTGGGCGAAGCGGCTCGTAATAGCGTTGAGGGGCAACGCGCGTGACCTGCCAGGGAGTGTGCGGCGTGGCGCCGGAGGGCACGTCCACTTTGAGCAGGGCAACATCCTTGGGAAATTGCTTTTCCAGCAAGAGGCGGGCAAAATAGGCCGTGAAATGGGCGGCAGTGGAAAAATCCACTTCGTTCGAATATGAAAGATGGTGCTGTTGCTCCGTTTCCACGGACATAGCCAATGCAGGGATGTCCATTGCGGCCGCCTCCAGGGCTGCTCCAACCGTCCCGGAGATGGTGACGCCGGTGCCGACGTTCTCGCCGTAATTGATCCCCGAAACGACCAGGTCAGGCCGCTCCGGCATGATCTCCAAAATCCCGTGCTGGACGGCCTGCGCGGGTGTCCCGTCGACGGCATAGACTGTCCAATCCTTGCCGTTCACGCTCACGACCTCGGGCCGGATGACGCCATCCGAGCTTAATGGCAGGCTGCGTCCGGTGCCGGAGGACTGGTCGCGCGGCGCGGCCACGGTCACAAAGCCGAGGGTCGAGAGTGCCTCGGCTGCAGCCCACAGTCCGGGGGACTGGATGCCGTCATCATTGGTAAGCAAGATTTGACATTTACCCATATGTAAAGAAAAGAAGCGGGATGAACCCGCTCCCGGAACTGGCGCCCCTTGCGCGATTCGAACGCGCGGCCTTTTGGTCCGCAACCAAACGCTCTGATCCGCTGAGCTAAAGGGGCAACTGGTCAGTGAGGAGGATTTTAATCCAGAATCCAGGGCTGGTCAAGAGACGGACGTTTTTATTTACCCGTCTTGAACGCCTGTGCGGTCTGGAGGACATCGTGCGCCGAACGCAGCGTTCCCTCGCCGACCTCGCCGAGCATCTGCGCCAGTTCGAGTGTGCGCGCCTCGCCCTGCAGCCTGGTCACCTGCGTGACGGTGCGCCCGTCCTGGATGACCTTTAGCACCTGCCAGTGATGGTCGCCGAAGGCTGCCAACTGCGGCAGGTGGGTGACGACCATCACCTGGTGCTGATGGCCGAGGCTCCACAGTTTCTCGCCGACTACGCTGCCGACGCGCCCGCCGATGCCCTGGTCTATTTCGTCGAAGATGAGCGTGGGGACCTGGTCGGCGCGCGCAAGCATGTTCTTGAGGGCCAGCATCAGGCGCGAGGTCTCGCCGCCCGAGGCGATCTTCGCCAGCGGTTTCAGGCCCTCGCCCGGGTTCGGCTCGACCAGGAATTCGACCTTATCCAGGCCGCTGGCGTCGAAGGCCAGGCGCTGGCCTTCAGGCGTGGACAGACCCTCTGGGTCGGGGCGCGCCTGGAAGTCCACCGCGAAGCGAGCGCTGGCCATGCGCAGGTCGTCCAATTCGATCTCGATGGATTTGCTCAACCGGTCAGAGGCTTCTTTGCGCTTCTGCGAGAGGGTCAGGCCTTGCTCGGCCAGTTTGCCCAGGATTTCGGTTTCGGCCGCTTCCAACTCGGCCAGGCGCTCGCTGGCGTGGGTAATGTTCTCCAGTTGCTTGCGGGCATCCGCGGCGAAGGCGATAGTGGATTCGATGCTGCCGCCATACTTGCGCTCCATGCGGTAGATCAGGTCGACGCGCTCCTCGACCTCTTCGAGACGCTTGGGATTGAACTCGATGACCTCCAGGTAATCGCGCAGACCGCGCGCCAGTTCGGCCAGGGTCTCCTCCAGGTTCGTTGCCTGACCCGCCAGGGCAGACTGCGCCGTATCTATCTGGCTCAACTTGGAGAGGAATTGGGAGGCTCGCCCGATCAGGTCGCTGGCAGCCGTGGCCTCCGGCGTGCCCTCGTCGAGCACGGTCAGAGCTTGCTGGGCTAATGAGGAAAGCGACTCGGCGTTGGCCAGGCGGCCGCGCTCATGGCGCAGCTCTTCGTCCTCGCCGGGGCGCAATTTGGCGGCCTCGATCTCATCCGCCTGGTAGGTCAGCAATTCGGTGCGCCGTTCGGCATCCACCTGGGCCTGGCGCAGATCGTGCAGCTCGCGGCGGATGGCTTGCAAGCGGACATAGCTCTCGCGATAAACAGCCAGCAGGGACTCGACGTCTGCATAACGGTCGAGCAGGCTCAGGTGGGCGCGCACGTTTAGCAAGGAAAGGTGCTCGGACTGGCCGTGAATATCCACCAGCAGCTCGCCCAGCTCGCGCAGGAGGGTCAGGTTGACGGTGCGGCCGTTGACGCGGGCGACGTTGCGCCCCTCGCGGCGCACCTCGCGGCTCAAGGTGACGTAATTTGGGTCGTCGAGCAGGTCTTCGCGTTGGAGGATCTCGTTGGCGGGTTGGCGCTCGGGGCCGGCCAGCTTGAAGGTCGCCTCCACCCGCGCCAGGTCCGCATCGGAGCGGATCACTGTCAGGTCGGCGCGCCCGCCCAGCACCATCTCGACCGCGTCCATGAGGATGGATTTGCCCGCGCCGGTCTCGCCGGTAAAGACCAGCAGGCCCGGTCCGAAATCCAGGTCGAGGCGGTCAATGATCGCAAAATTTTGGATACGTAATTCGGTCAGCATAAATATCTATTTGAACAGTTGAATGCCCGAAAGACGGTAGTAGACGGTGGGCGCCACCAGCACTAGGTAGATACCCTGGAAGGCGATCCCGAAGAAATCCAGTACTAAGATGCGCGTCAAAAGGAAAGGCAGCGCGCCCAGGATGACGGCGGCCAGGACGGTGAGGAACAGGGAGCGTGAGCGGTGATGCTGCGTCACGAAGTGAGCGGCTTCGGCGATGACAATCCCGGCCGTGGGCGCGCCCGCAATGACCAGGAACCAGCCTATAAAGCCGATGCCTCCGACAAGGATGGTCAACTCACTGGCGGCGAGCGAGAGCAGCCCGGCGACGACAAAGCCGAGCAGGTAGTCGTACCACTGGGCGGTATCGAAAATCTTTTGCTGGCCGCGCACGCATTCTTTGCAGCGATAGCCGGTCGGTGTGCGGATGGCGCACTTCGGGCAAATCGGTTTCTCACAGCGGTTGCAGCGCAGCCTCGTCGCGATGGCGGGGTGGTTGGCGCAATAGAGCGGTGTTGTGATTTCGGTCATCTCGGTAGGCTTATGGTCGGATTCTGGTTCATGTGCGCGGTTAGGTTGCGGTAGAAATAACCCGGATCGCCAAAGCGGACGAATTTCGCGCTGTAATCGCCAGCGCGTACGTCAACGCGGTCGTCCTCGGCCAGGTTGATGGGTGTCTGGCCGTCCACGCACAGGACAGCGTTGCCGTCCTCTTGTACTGTGATGCTGACCGACGAACCTTCCGAGAGGACGACACCGCGATCTACGGATAGGTGCGGGGCGATCGGGACGAGGAGGATGTTGCGCAGCTCCGGAGGCAGGATCGGCCCCCCGGCAGCCAGCGCGTAGGCCGTCGAGCCGGTCGGCGTGGCCGCGATCAGGCCATCGGCGACGTAGCTGGTCAGCAGATGCCCGTCCACGCTGGCGGAGAGGCGCACTGGGCGGACGAATTGTCCGCGGCAGACCAGAGCCTCGTTCAGCGCGTGCCAGTTCCCCAGTGACTGGCCCCTCCGCCAGTGCTCGGCGCGGAGCATCATGCGATTCTCGATCCAGGTTTCGCCTTTCAGCAGCAAGTCGAAGGTCGCGCGCCATTCCTAGCGACGGATCTGGATGAGAAAACCCAGCCTCCCCAGGTTCACGCCCAAGATAGGCACGCTCCACGGTGCGCACAGGTGGGCGGCGCGCAGCATTGTGCCATCCCCGCCGACTGCGATCAGCAGGTCGAACTCGGTGCTCTTGACCCGCTTCCGCAGGCTGACGTCGTCCAGCGTGCCGGAGATGGCGGCCAGGCCGCGCCCTCGGAGGAGGTTGGCAATCACCTCAGCTTCGGTGATCGCTTCCGCCATTATGGGATGGGCCGCCACCACGATGCGCTTGGGGAGGAAAGGAAATTCGGGCATGAAGATAATTATACCTGTTTTGACCTAACCCCCCGTTCACCCCTTCCCTGATAGGGAAGGGGTGAACGGGGGGTTAGGTCACGCCACCCTCTGATCGCACACGCCTCGGAATCCGCAGCGTACACAACGTTGGGCCTCTTCGTGCGAACGCTCCACGGAGGCGCGGTACTCGTCGCGGCGCATGTCGGCCAACACGTCTAGCAGGGTCGCTTCGAGCTGGGGTGTATAGTCCACGGCGAAATCACGGCCTGGATAGTGGATGATGCCATAGGGCGGACGCTTGCCGAAGGTTTTCTCGACCAGCAAGCAGTAAGCCGCCAACTGGAAGATGTGCGAATCGTAGGGCGCGTCCGGCGTGCGCCCAGACTTGACCTCCACCGGGATGACCTGCACATTCTGCTCGACCAGGTAATCCGGCTTGCCGGTCAGATCCAAAAGGCGATCGTAGAGCGGCTTTTCGACCGCGCCCCAGGTGCGCGTGTCGGTGTAGATGACCCGCCCGCCGGGCAGGCCCGCGCCGCGTCGCTGACGCGAGGAGAGCCAGAATAGGATGAAGGCGAGGAGGAGGAGGGCGAGTCCGAGGTAAAGCGTAGTCATCAGTAAAAGTAATTAGTGAGCAGTGAACAGTGAGCAGTGTTCAGTTTTCGGTATATTCCGCCTGGCGTTAGATGATACGTCTCGTGCAGAACGCGGCAAGCAGCACCAGCGCGACCAGTAAGAGAATGAGCGCCAGCGCCCGCGTAAACCCAGCGGCGATGACCCTCCGTCCGTGGGCGCGGTGGAGTTCCGTCCCGGCGGTCAGCTCGGCCTGGTTTTCCGGCTCGATGCCTTGCAGCCGGTACCACCAGGCGCGGGCACAGAAAAGGTACGAACCAATCTCAGAAGCACGGATGGCGCGCATAGCACATTTATTCTATTTTATCAGATTTTCGAAAGCGGAGCGTTAGTGCGGTCAAGGTATAGTCGCGCAGCATCGAGCCAAACCTGGACTTGCTGAAACCGTGCTGGCGCAAGGTGTAAAACACCGGCACCTCGACGATCTTCAACTTCCGGCGACAAGCGTTATAAGTCAGGCGGATGAAATACTCCCCGTAGCCGCGGAAGATCCCGTCTAAATCCAGCGAGAAGAGCGCCTGGCGGCGCACGGCAAAGAATCCGCTCAGGCTGTCGCGAATCCCATGCCTCAAGACCAATTGGATGAACCAGTTGTAGACCAGGCTGAAGGTGTAGCGCTTCCGGTCTTCCATCCCGCCGCCCGTGACGAAACGTGAGCCGATCACCAGATCGTACTCATCCAGGAGTTCGACCATCTGCGGGATGTTGGATGGGCTGTGGTTGAAGTCGGTGTCCATGACCACGATCTTGTCCCCGCTCGATTGCTGGATGCCGTACCGGATCGCCGTTGCCAGACCTCGTTCCTGCGTGCGGACGAAGCTCCTCACCTGGCCCCCTGGCCTGGCCGGATGCGCCCGAACGGCCTCGGCAGTTCCATCCGGGCTGTTGTCGTCCACGGCCAGGATTTCGATTTCCCGCCCTAGGGGGAGCAAGCTGGTTTCGATGGCCGAGATCAGATTCTCGATGTTATCCCGCTCGCAATAGGTTGGTAAAATCACCGAAATATCCATATCAGGCCATTTCCCTGATCGCCTGGACGATGCGCTGGATATCCTCTTCGCTGAGTGTGACCGCCGAGGGCAGGTTGATGCCGCGCCGCGAGAGGTCTTCGGCGACGGGTAAAGAGATATCGGCTTTATAAGGCGGCTGGATGTGGATCGGGTAAAAGAAGGGACGACTGTCAATGTTCTGCTGGCGCAGGCGCGCCATCACCTCATCGCGGCTGAGGGGAAAATCCTTCGCCAGCAAGATGGAATACATCCAGTAGACCGAGGTGGCCCAACTGGCTTCCGGCGGCAGGGTGATGGAGTCAATCTCACGCAGGCCCTGGTTATAGGTCTGGGCGATGTGCCGTTTCTTAGCAATAAATTCTTCAATGCGCTCCATCTGTGCCACGCCCAGTGCGGCCTGCAGGTTGGTCATGCGGTAGTTGTAACCGATCTCGGTATGCCAGTAGCGTTTTTCGGGTGACATGGCGTGGTCACGTAAGAAACGGACTTTCTCGTCCAGGGCGTCGTCGTCGGTGGTCAGGAGTCCGCCCTCGCCGGTGGTGATGATCTTGTTACCGTAGAAACTGAAGGCGTTGATCTCCCCCAGGCTGCCGACGCGCTTTCCCTGGTAGCGCGCCCCATGCGCCTCGGCCGCGTCCTCGATCACGTGGAGGCTATGCTGCTTTGCCAGTTCGAGGATTGGGGCCATATTGGCCGGATGGCCGTAGACGTGGACAGGGATGATGGCCCGGGTGCGCGGGGTAATCCGGCAGGCTGCATCCGGAGGGTCGAGGTTCCAGGTCTCGGCTTCGGAATCGGCGAAGACGGGGGTCGCGCCGGTGTAGCGGACGGCGTTGGCAGTGGCGATAAAGGTCAAGGTCGGGACGATGACCTCGTCGCCCGCGCCTATCCCCAGGGCGACCAGCGCCAGGTGCAGGGCCGTCGTACCGTTGCTGACCGCGATCCCATGCCGCACGCCGCAAAAATCAGCGAAACGCTGCTCGAATTCCGCGATGTATTTGCCCAACGAGGAGACCCAGCCCGAGCGGACGCACTCGCTGACGTAGGCCTCCTCATTGCCGGATAAAAGGGGTTCGGAAATGGGGATGAAACGGCGGGGAGCATCCATAAAAGTTTCTCGAAGTACCCTAAAAATGCACAGAGACATTTTGGCGAACCAAGCTATTTTAATCCATGTTCGCCTCTTGCATGTGACCAGTATTCTGGATCTCATCACGGGAGGATAAACCGCGAAGACGCCACCCCCAAAGAACGGGGGCAGGCGAACGCGAAGGAAATAGAAATATATCTTTGCGGGCTTCGTGTCTTCGCGGTGAGTTTGTTGACTGGCGTTCCACTAACAATCGGGAGGAAAACCATTGAAAAGACAACCGCCGAGTAGGCCTTCGGCGAGTATAATCGCGGCATGACGGATAAACGCCCGATCCTAAAGATTATCCAGGATGGCTTTTCTGCCCTGGTCGAAGCCTTCTTCCTCCCCGCCCAGGGACGGGTTTTTGCTTGGTTTGACAGACTTTGGTCAGCCGCTCTTTACCTGTTGGGGCTGCTTCACTGGTGCTATTTTCTGAACTGGGGCAATATTCCCTTCGACCTGCACGACTGGCTCGATACCGGCGCCTATTTCAGCTTCCTGCGCCAGGCCGCGCTGACGAACCAACTACCGCTGCACATCGGCTCGGCCCTCTCCACGACCGATCGCTACCTGGCGCGCCCGGATACGCTGATCTCCCCGCAGGCTTATTTGCTACGCTTCCTCGAACTGGGACCCTTCACCCTGGTCAACGTGCTGATCTTGTACTCGGTCGGTTTTGTAGCCCTGCTCCTGCTGAAAAAACGCTACAGCCTGGCTCCGGCGGCGTTTACTGCGCTGTTCGCCCTCTTCAACTTCAATGGTCACATCACCGCTCACTACGCCGTCGGCCACTCGGAATGGATCGGTTACTTCTTCCTGCCTTTCTTTGTGCTGCTCATCCTGAAAGCCCTGGAGGGCGAAAGACCCGGCTGGCGCTGGGTGCTGCTCGTCTCGTTGACGCTCTTCGCCATCACCTTGCAGGGCGCTTTCCACATCTTCTTGTGGTGCCTGATCTTCCTGCTGGCCTGGGGAGTGTTCTCCCCAAAATATCTCGTTCCAGTCCTCGAAGCAATCGCTTTCAGCCTCCTGCTCAGCCTGTTCCGCCTGCTACCTCCAGCGGTCGAGTTCATCGGCGGCGGGAAAGGCTTCATCTCCGGCTTCCCGACCGTCACCGACATGTTCGCCGCGCTGGTGGTGCTCAAATACCCGGCGGAAGCCCTCTCCGGCCCGTTCAAGTCGCTGGGCTGGTGGGAAGTGGATACCTACGTCGGCTTGATCGGCCTGGCCTTCCTGGTCTACTTCGGCGTCTACCGCACCTGGCGCCCTGGCCTAGCCGCCAGGACAGGCAAGCAAAGTCCCGTCCGAGCGCTGCTGGCCCCGATTGCCGTCCTGACCTTCCTGTCTATTGGCAAAATCTACATCCTCATCAACCACCTGCCCATCCCGCTTTCGGACTCGGAGCGGGTGTCTTCCCGCTTTTTCATCCTGCCCGTTGTGGCGCTGATCATCCTGGCCGCTTTCAACCTCCAGGAATTTTTGACCGAAAGGGGCCGTCGCAGCCTGGCCGAGCGCATCCTGAGCCTGGGATTGCTGATCCTGATGGGGCACGATCTGCTCCAGCACTCCCGCATCTGGCGAGTGACCAACATGTACAAGCTGTTCTCAAGCACCCCCGCCGACATTCAATCCAGCGTCATCAACCATCCTGACCCGGTCTACGTCACCGCGCTGGTTGCCGGCGCGGCCGGCACCCTGCTGACGTTGACCATCCTCCTGATCCTGTCGCTGCGTGAACAGCGGCAGGTTAAGAGGCACCTCGAGAAATAATTGTCCTATGCCAGAATTTCGCTTCTATTACCCCATCGAAGTCCGCTACGGCGACCTGGACCCGCAGGGCCACGTCAATAACGCCAAGTACCTGACCTACTTCGAACAGGCGCGCGTCCATTATCTCCTGCGCCTGGGCATGTTCGACGAAGGCCAGTCTTTCACGAATATCGGCATTATCCTGGCCGATGCACACGTGACCTTCCTGGCATCCATCCGGTTCGGGCAGCCCGTGCGTGTTGGTGTGCGCACTTCGCGGCTGGGCAACAAATCCATGACGATGGAATACTGCCTGGAAGACGCTGAAAACGGTCAGGAATTAGCTACCGGCTCGACGGTGCTGGTAGGGTATGATTACCGGACGAACGAGACGATTCCCATCCCAGAGGAGTGGCGAGAGAAGATCAACCGGTTCGAAGGTTTACAGGTTGCAGGTTGAAGGTTCAGCCAGCGATCTCAACCTTCGACCCGACACCTTCAACTTTCAACACGAGACAGGACCAACCTATGCAACTTCCATCAATTGACACTCCCTACCTGCTCGACTTCCTCACCCGTCTACTCAACACCCCCAGCCCGACCGGCTTTACCGAACCAGCCATCACGTTGACGGAGCAAACCCTCAAAGCCTTCCCTTTCCTGAAGCTTTCGCGCACCCGCAAAGGCGCGCTGGTGGCGCGTTGGGAAGGCGACCCTTCGACGCGCTCAGGGGACGACGCCCCGCGCGCCCTGACCGCCCACGTGGATACGCTCGGCGCGATGGTCAAGGAGATCAAGTCCAACGGGCGGCTCAAGCTGACCAAGGTCGGCCATTTCGCCTGGAACACGGTCGAGGGCGAAGGCTGCACCGTCTTCGCGGCCAAGGGCCGTCAGGTGCGCGGTGCAATCCTGCTCGACAAAGCCTCCGGCCACGTGTACGGGGCCGAGGTCAACGAGACCAAGCGCGACGACGAGAACATGGAAGTCCGCCTGGACGCCCGTACTGTGTCAAAGTTCGAGACGCGCGGCCTGGGCATCGAGGTCGGGGATTTCGTCGCCTTCGATCCGCGCGTTGAAGTGACGGCCGGCTTCGTCCGCTCACGCCACCTGGACGATAAGGCCGGCGTCGCCGCCATCGTGGCCGCGGTCAAAGCCCTGAGCGACGCCGGGCTGAAACCTGCCCAGACCACGTACCTGCACATCAGCAATTACGAGGAGGTCGGTCACGGCGCGGCGGCCGGCATCCCGCCCGAAGTCCACGAGCTGGTGGCGGTGGACATGGGCGCCGTCGGCGAGGGCCAGGCCTCGGACGAGTTCCACGCCACGCTGTGCGTCAAGGATAGCGGCGGGCCGTACCATCATGGCCTGTCCACGCGACTGCGCGAGCTGGCCGAGAAGCAGGATATTCCCTACGTGGTGGACATTTATCCCTACTACGGCTCGGACGGCGAGGCTTTCTGGCGCGCGGGCGGGGATGTGGCTGTGGCGCTGATCGGCCCCGGCGTGGACGCCTCGCACAACTACGAGCGCACGCACACCGAGGCGCTGGTCGCCACGACCAAGTGGATATTGACATATTTGCTCAGTGATTAAACACGAAGGTTTTTCCTTCGTGGTGAAGATAAAGAGGAAACTATGCTACTAGATGCGAGCCTGCCCCCCATTTCGTTGAAAGATGTCCCGGCTATTGCTCGCGCCGCGGAGAAATTGGGCTTTTCCGCCCTGTGGACGACCGAAACCCAGCACGACCCGTTCCTGCCCTGTGCGCTGATTGCCGAGCACACACAGAAACTGAACTTTGGCACAGCCATTGCCGTCTCCTTTGCGCGCAACCCGGCGAATTTAGCCTACACCGCCTGGGACCTGGCGGCGCAGTCCGGTGGACGCTTCATCCTCGGCCTGGGGACGCAGGTCAAGGCGCACATCGAGCGCCGCTTTGGGATGCCCTGGCCCGAATCCGTGACCGGCAAGCTGCGCGAGCAAATCACAGCCATCCGCGCCTTCTGGGATTGCTGGCAGAACGGCACGAAACTGGATTTCCGTGGCGAATACTACAAGCTGACCCTCATGTCGCCGTTCTTCAACCCCGGACCCCTCCTCTCGCTCCCCTCTCCTGGTAGGGGAGGGGATGGGGTCATCCCCATCTACATCGCCGGGGTGAATACCGGCTTGGCGAAACTGGCCGGAGAGACCTGCCAGGGATTCCATGCCCACCCGTTCAATAGTCCGCGCTACCTGCGCGAGGTGATCCTGCCGGCCATCGCGGAGGGAGCGGTTAAATCCGGGCGCAAGCGCGAAGATCTACAGGTTTCAGTCACAGCTTTCGTGGCGACCACGCCCGAAGAGCAGAACTTCTGCCGCGCCCAGATTTCGTTCTATGCCTCCACGCCCTCGTATCGTCCAGTCATGGCCTTGCATGGCTGGCAAGAGGTGGCCGAGAAGCTCTCCGCCCACGCCTCCAAAGGCGAGTGGGGCGAGATGTTTGGACTGATCAGCGATGATATGCTGCGCGAGTTCTGCCTGATTGCAGACGAGGCCGATCTGGCCGAGGCGTTGAAAGAAAAATACCGAGGAATCGCCGACCGGCTGACTCTGTACCTGCCCTTCACGCCAGGAGAGAAGGATGCATTCTGGCAAAAGATGGCAAAAGAGTTCAATGTGTAAGGAGACCCAATGGCCACCTTTGACTGGATCACCGCGAGCATTGTCATCGTTAGCATGATCTATCTCAGTTTTGTCCTGACCCTGGCCGAGTGGCTGGCCGCGCTGCGCAAGGGACAGGCTGTTACCTTGCTGCCCGAGCGCAAAGGCGGCACGTGGCCGTTATGGACACAGATCGGCATCGTCATTTTGGGACTGTTGCTGTGCGTGCCTCTCTTTTATTACCTATGGATTCCCCTGGCGAGATTGTCTGCCAATACGGCAAACATCCTAGATATTCTTGGGCTGGTCATTTACCTGGCCGGATGCGCTTTTGTGCTGTGGGCGCGCCGCACGCTCGGCAAAATGTGGGGCCTTAGCACCAGCCGGAACGTGAAACTGCTCGACGACCATCAACTCGTCCAGAGCGGTCCGTTTGCGTTCGTGCGCCATCCAATGTATTTTGGCTGGGGGGCCGCCATGTTCGGCTTGCTCCTGCTCTACCCGACGTGGGTAGTGTTACTCTTCTTGGTGTCCTCGGTGATGGCGTTTTTCGGTCGCGCCCGCCGAGAAGAAGTCGCGCTGGCAGAAAGGTTCAGCGAGGCCTGGACGGAATACAAAAAACACACCAGGTTCCTGATCCCGTTTATTTACTGATCCCCAAACTCTAATCTTCCTCATACATAAACCGCCTCGCTTTTTGGTACAATCAATCCAGATACATCTTGTCTGATTGTGTTCTATACACAACCCCCAAAAAAGCGGGGGCAGGCGGGCACCAAGTGTCACGAAGGAAAAAATAAGAACTTTGTGCTCCTTCGTATCTTTGTGTTTGTTTTTTTTATGGAGTATCTCCTCAAGAAGTAGGGGAAGATGGGGGGTGTGCGGGCGGCGAAAGCCGCC
>JALHUM010000325.1 GCA_022865905.1 Anaerolineales bacterium
ATGGGATTTTGGTTCTGAGAATCGGTCATTACTTTCTCCTTACTTTTTACACTTTGCGCTTTGCGTGCGTAATGCGTGAAACGTAAAACGTAATCTAACCTGCCAGGTCCGTCAGCACTTCGGTGATGTCCACGTTGACCGGGCAGATGTCCACGCAGCGACCGCAGCCGGTGCAGGCAGACGCCTGACCCAGCCCGTACTGTTCGGGGTAATAGTAAAACTTGCAGAAGAAGCGGTTGCGCAGGCGCTCGCTCTTTTCAGCGCGCTGCCGGTGGCCTCCGGCGATGCGCCGGTAGTTCTCACCCTCGCACGAGTCCCAGCAGCGGATGCGCTCGAACGCGCCCGCTGCGGGCTTGTCTGGCGTGAAGGGAAGCACTTCGTCACGGATGATGAAGCAGCGGCAGGTCGGGCAGACGTAGGTGCAGGCGCGGCAGGAGAGGCAGCGCTCCGACATACGCGGCCAATACTCGCTGTTGAAGTGCGCTGGCCAGGCGATGGATTGGGGATTGGGGATTGACGATTGACGCTTGACGAATGGTTTTTCGACAGTCTGTTGTCCATGCTCCATCGTCTGTAACAGCGTTTTTCCTTTCTCTGTCACGGCCTCGATGACGTAACCGCCCTCTACCTCGTAGAGCATCACGTCCATGTCGCTGGCCTCATCCGGCGCGCCGCCGACCGAGGTGCAGAAGCAGGTCGGCCCCATGGCTTTGCAGGCCAGGCCGATGAGCGCGGTATTGGCGCGGCGGCGGGCGTAATAGGGGTCAACCGGCTCTTTATCCAGGAAGAGCGCATCCAGGATTTTCACGCCGCGCGCGTCACAGGGGTGCACACCGAAGATGACCTGCTCGCCTTCCAGCAAGGTTTCGCTGAGTTCGATCCCCCCGTCGCTTTTCTGGATGGTCAGCAGCCGCTCGGTCGGCGGGAAGAAAGCCTCCTTGACCGACATGACCGGCCGGTCAAAGCCCCAAGCGATCTCCTGGCTACTCTCCACAGTCCGGTAGAGCAGGACGCCGGCCACATCGTGCGGCGCGATCAGCGTCCGCTGGCGGGCGAGGCCATCCAACCATTCGGCTAATTGGGCTTGGGTGATGAGATTCATGTTAGCCTTCCTTGTACTCGCCCGCCAGGACGGTGACGATCGGCGATGGGACCGGTTCCATGCCTGCCCGGTGCCCGAAGGCCGCTTCGATTTCTTGGGCCATCTTCATGTTGAGCAGGCTGATGGGGATGTTCATCGGGCAGGCCCGTTCGCACTCGTTGCAGCCGACGCAGCGTCCGGCCAGGTGATAGGCGCGTCCCAGGTGAAAAGCGCGCTTCTCGTTCATGTTGACGCCCATGCCGATCCACAGCGAGTCGTCGCGTTCATACAGGCAGACCGGGCAGTTGCACATCGGGCAGGCTTGCCGGCAGGCATAGCAGCGGATGCAGCGGTCGAACTGGCTGAGCCAGAACTCCATGCGCTCGGTAGGGGTTTCCTTCTCCAGCTCTGCGATCTTGAGCGCCACAGGCGTGGGATGTTCAGGCGCCGGGGCTGGAGGCTCGCCGATAAGTGTATCGTACACGACCGGTACGCGGTCATTGCACGTCTGACAACGGACCTGCAACATACCACGATCGTGGCGTGTGCCCTCGCAAGTCACGCCGATGATGTATACCTGCTCGCGCGGGAACTGGTTCTCCGTCAGCAGAACGTTGATGGCGCGGCTGTCGCAGGGCTTGACCACCACAGCCACTGGCTTGGGCTGTTCGATCCCCTTGACCACCGGACTCCGTTTCTTGCCCAGGTAAGTGGTCAGGTTGTAGGTGCAGTCCGGGTTCCAGACCAGCTTATCGGCTTCCTCCGGCGTGTTGGCGAAAGAGGGCCGCGTCCGTCCGCGCGGGCCAACCTCGTAGCCGACCACGTAACCGACCGCGCCGCTGGTTAACAGTTCCTTGGCCTTGGCGCGGATGGCATCCGTTTTGGCGGCGCAGTCATACTCGGCCAGCGGAACGTCCCCGCAGATGGCGGCAAACTGCTGCGTCAGGGCAGGAATTTCTTCACTGGGCACGCGCCACTTGACCGGTCCCAGCGCCCGCACCTTATCCACGAACTCGTTGGCGATGCGCGAGAAGCGTTCGCCCTCCGAAGCCGAGACCCAGTCCACGCGCAGGCGCTCTGGTTCGAGGCCGGCATAGCTCATCAGGGCGCGCAGGATGGGCAGCCGCTTGGCAGCCCGGTGGTTGCCGCTCTCGTAGTGACATTCGCCGATGTGGCAGCCCAGGATCAACACGCCATCCGCGCCCTGGTCGAAGGTACGCATGACCAGCTCCGGCGAGACGCGGCCCGAACAAGGCACGCGGATGTCACGGATGTTGGCCGGCGATTTCAAACGAGCGATGCCGGCCGTATCTGCACCGGTGTAGGAGCACCAGGTACACAAGTAGGCGATTATTCTCGGTTCATAAGCCACGACCACACCTCCTAAACCTTACTATCCACAGCGACTGGGAAGAACATGTCTGCCGATAAAGCTCCCAGCATCTCGTTGACGATCTGTCGGTCGTCAAAATGGATGAGTGATATCGCCTTGTTACGGCAGGCCCCGGCGCAGGTGCCGCAGCCTTTGCAAAGGAAGCTGTTGACCGTCGCAACCCGATCCTTGATGACGATCACCTTGTAGGGACAGGCGGCCACGCAATAACCGCAGCCAGCGCACTGGTTCTGGTTGACTTCAGCGATAGATGGGTCGAGGGCGATGTTGCCCTGATCCATGAGTGAAAGGGCGACCGCAGCCGCGCCTCCAGCCTGCGCCACAGTATCGGGAATGTCCTTGGGGGCCTGGCAGGTACCCGCCAGGTAGATGCCCTGGGTGGACGTCTCGACCGGCCCCAACTTGGGGTGTTTTTCGAGGAAGAATCCGTCCCGGCTGCGGCTGATGCCGAAAGTGGTGGCAACATGCCCGTCGTCCGTCTGCGGCTCGAATCCGGTGGAGAGCACGACCATATCCACTTCCACATGATCGGGCTGGTTGTGAAAGGCCTCGTCCCAGCGGACGATCAACTTCTTGCCCTTCTTGGTGATGCGCTTGACCCGCCCGTGGTAGAGATGCACGCCCATCTTTTCAGTGCGATTGTAGAACTCCTCGTAGCCCTTGCCGAAAGAGCGCATGTCGCGATAGACCTCGTGGACTTTGGCGCCCACGTAATCGTGCACCAGTTGGGCGATTTTGAGCGAATACATGCAGCAGGCGCGTGAGCAGTACTGGTTGTACTTTTCGTCGCGGCTGCCAATGCAATGCAGGATGGCGACCGATTTGGGCGGTTGGCCGTTCTTGAGCAGCACCTTGCCGCTCGTCGGCCCGCTGGCGTTGATCAGCCGCTCGAACTCCATCGCTGTGATGACGTTGTCCAGCTTGCCGTAACCCAACTCTGGGACGCGGGCGGCGTCGAAAGCCTTGAAGCCGGTCGCCAGGACGATAGTGCCGACGGTAAGGTCGAGGCGCTCTTCCCGCATATCGTGGTTGATCGCGCCCCGCTCGCAGGCCACCAGGCACTCCAAGCACTCCGAACAGACGCCGCACTTCAAGCAGCGCGCTGCTTCTGCCAGGGCTTCCTCTTCGGTCATTGGAAGGTCAACTTCTTTGAAATTCTGCTCGCGCTCCGAGACAGGGATGGTTCTGATCTTGGCGCGCGGCTGGTCCGAAGCCTCGCCTCGGGCGATCTTGGCTTCGACTTCAGCCTTGTCATACGTCGCGACGGGCATCTTGGGCGGCTCCGGCACGCCTGCTGCGCCGCGCAGGTAACGATCCACACAGCGCGCCGCATGATGCCCCTCTCCGATGGCATCCACGACGAAAGAGGTCGTGCCGCGCCGCACGTCGCCAGCGGTGAACACTCCTGGCAGCGTGGTCATCAGGTCATCATTCGCCCACACACCGACCGGGTAGCGGGTGGCAATCGTGCCATCGTTGGGCAGGAAAGTGAAGTCTGGCAGTTGGCCGACCGCCCAAATGACCGTGTTGCACGGGATGAGGTGCTCGGTGCCCGGAATCTCTTCCACCTGACGTTTGCCGCCTACAATGCCGCCTACGCGGGCTTCACGGCAAATCACGCCAATGATCTTATCTTTCTTGACGACCACTTCCTTGAACACCCGGTTACGGATGATCTCGATGCCCTCTTTCTCGGCTTCATCCACCTCGCTGAAGGAAGCGCGCATACCACGACAGACGATGCGCACGTGGGGGTGTCCCAGGCGCAACGCGGTGCGGGCTGCATCCAGGGCCACATCACCCGCGCCCAGCACGATGATCTCTCTGCCGGTCAGGTCCATTTTCTCGCCCAGGCAGGCCCTGCGCAAGAACTCCAGGCTTTCCCAGTTATCCGGGTGGTCGGAGCCGGGGAGCTGCAGCTTGGTGGTTTTGTGCGCGCCAGTGGCGGCGATGACCGCGTCGTAGCCGGCTTTGAAGAGGCCGTGAATGTCGTTTACTCGGGTATTGAGCTGCAGCTCTACGCCCTCGTCCACGATCTGCTGCACTTCCCAATCAATGAACTCGTACGGCAAGCGATGCGGCGGGATACCCACCCGCATCATGCCACCGGGGACCGGCAGCGCCTCGAAGACCGTCGCAAAATGGCCGAGTCGCACCAGGTCCAGGGCGGCGGTCAGGCCGGCCGGCCCCGCACCGATAATGGCGACCTTCTTGCCCGTTGACTTGGGCTTGTGCGAGAACGGCGTTCCCACGATGGATTTATCTATTTGGGCAGCAGTTGAACTGCTGCCTGGCTTTAGTTCGTCGCGGTGGGCGTAAGCCCAATCGGAGACGAAGCGCTTCAGCCGCATGATGCTGACCGGCTCATCGTATTGGCCGCGGCTGCATTGCTCCTCGCAGCGACGGTTGCACACCCGTCCGCATACCGAAGGGAAGGGATGCTCACGCCGGATGGCAAAGTAAGCATCCGCGTAGCGTTTCTGGTGGATCAAGGCAATGTAGCCCTGCGCGTGCTGGTCGGTGGGACAGGCAGCCCGGCAGGGGGCGATGCCGCGCTTTTCGATTGCAAACGCGCCGGGGACGGCCTGTGCTGAAAAGCGATAAGCCGCTTTACGCAAGCTCAATCCCTCATCAAAGGTATTGACGATTTCGATTGGGCAGACTTCCGCGCACTTGCCGCAGCCGGTACATTTGCTTTCGTCCACGTAACGAGGCTTGCGCCTCACCTGGACCTGGTAATTGCCCACGTACCCCGTGACCGACTCCACCTCACTGTAGCTCAGCAGGGTGACGTTTTCGTGGCGTCCAACGGACACCATCTTGGGTGTGAGTATTCAGGCCGCACAGTCGAGGGTCGGAAAGGTCTTGTACAACTGCGCCATGTGCCCGCCGATGGACGGCTCGCGCTCCACCAGGTAGACGTGCTTGCCAGCATCCGCCAGCCTCAACGCCGCTTCTATGCCAGCAATCCCACCCCCCACCCCCAACGCCGCTTGTGACATCGCCACCTGGCGCATCTCCAGCGGATTGTGGTAACGCACACGTTGCACCGCCGCGGCCACCATTGCCCTGGCCTTGGAGGTGGCCTGGGCGCGGTCGTCCACCACCCACGAGCAGTGCTCGCGGATGTTGGCCATTTGGAAGAAGAAGGGGTTGAGACCGCCTTCTTCGCAGGCGCGGCG
>JALHUM010000326.1 GCA_022865905.1 Anaerolineales bacterium
CCTCCGAAGTTACCTTTGGAGGGCTTTTTGTTCTCTTTATCAGCTTCAGTAAGCTTAAAGTCTAATTACGAATTAGAATTGAGGCGGCCAAACAGAATCAGACATGAAAATATTTCTTATGATTGCGGGTGACCGCAATGGGGGTAAGGGTCTCGCCAGATACGGTCAAGGGGTACGCGCGGCAGGCGTAGTTTCTACTGCTTCTTGCATATGTTTCTGAACTGAAGCAGCCAAAGAACATGGGAAAAACGATGCTTCGGGTTCAAATATTTACCGAGTGCGCAGCACCTACTCGGTAGGCCTTCGGCGCAGTACTCTGTAAAACAAACCTCCCGGAGACTGTCAGTCTCCGGGAGTATTCTGCCTGGCAGCGCGTCTACCGGGAGGCGCTCGCCGGTATGGAGATGCCATTAGAAAGCCGAGATACTTACGTGTTTTACTCCCTGGGGTATTAAGGCCGCAGTGTTCCAACGAAAATTTGCCAGGCAAGAGCGGTCTTGGCAAGCAGGCTCAGGACGATATACATGCGCTCACCGAAGAGGTAGTTCTTCCATGGGCCGACCTTTTTGTACTGCAAAACCATGTTAATCGCGAAGATATTGAAGAACACAAAGATGGTCGGGACAATGGCATACACGAAGACGGGCGGCTTGGCATCAGATGAACCGAGCGAACCATAGAAGTACATGAATATTACGATCCAAGGGATGATCCCAGCGATGCAGCCATAAATAAACGATGTCCAGTCCGTCTTCTTCGTATTCTGGTTGTGTAGTTCCATCATGATGCCAAACAGGTTCATCATGGCGTTGAGGCCAAACATAAGAATCAAAGCGCCCAAATCCGAAACGCCAACCAACATGCCGATCAAGACGATCATCAACGAAGAACTAAGCGCATATTCGTAGAAGCGTGCCGGGTTCATCCCACTCTTCAACCTGGCTACATACCATTTGTAACCAAAGGTGGACAAAGCAAGGTGCGCCAGAGCGGAGAGTAGCAGAAAGACTGCTACCGCCGGTCCGAAGCGCAGGTTGTACACCAGCGTGGGGTTGGGTACCAGAGTCTGGGCCTGCCTTTCGAAACGCAGGAAGTTCGTGTAAACCGGAAAAGTTGTCGCATTGCTGATGGCGATCATGAAGATGCCCTGCACCAGGTGCAAAAAGCCCATGATCGCATTGAACCGACGAAGCCCCAGGTAGGTTCTTTCTGGTGCATTGCCACTTTCACTTGTTTTGACTGATTCGGTGTTCATTTTCTCTCCTTTGTTTTGGAATTCCGATTGGTTCCATACCATGATCAATCTTTACAACAATCCCTACACTCTGTAAGAGCCGCTCAACAACGTACCCGGTTGACGTTATTCACGTAACCGCTTTATATCTGGTAAATTCCTCTTCTTTGCACGATAGCTTGACATTCTCACACGCGCGATGTGATTCCAGCAACTCTACACCTCTAATGCCATCAACCCTTGCTCATATTATAGAGTCATTTCCTCGAAAGTCAAGCACTGCGCCGGCTGGTCGAGTGTTGCTGTCCGGCTGGCGTAGTTTCTACTGCTTCTTGCATATATTTCTGAACTGAAGCAGCCAAATAGCATGGGAAAAACGATGCTTCGGGTTCAAATGTTTACCGAGTGCGCAGCACCTACTCGGTAGGCCTTCGGCGCAGTACTCTGTAAAACAAAACTCCCGGAGACTGTCAGTCTCCGGGAGTATTCTGCCTGGTGGAATCTTTGTAATGCCTGCTACACTGTCCGCAGGCCAAACTCCAGCGCGGCTACCGGTACGCGCTCGCCGGCGTGGAGATGGTATCAGGGAACAGAGATTTCTACCGAAATCAGGAGCTTCTCCTCCATCGGCTCGCTGCTGCCAGGTTGCGTGCCACGCTCGTAAACACGCACCAGGTAATTCCCCGCAGGGATGAACTCCAGGTCAACCTGGATTTCCGAGAAGCACTCGCAGCGGCAGCCCACACCACTCCAGACCTCATACAGAGTGATTTCCGCACCCTGGATCTCTTGCTCGAATTCGACTTTCCGGCAGCATTGGTGCTGGATGGCGCGCGTGTAACGCAGCGTGTTCCCGATCACTTCGATGGCCGGTTCTTGCTCGTTTTCGTCTCCTGGCAACCGCGACGACATGCCCTGGTCGGTCTCTGCGCAGCCTTTCACCGTGGGTGAGAGTCGCGGTTCTGGCGTAGAGGGTGAAGGTGTAGCTTGTGACGAACAGCCTGCCAACAACACGAGCAGGAGAACGCAATAGCCTGCTTGACGAAACCAGCGGTTGAGATTCATTTTGTACCTCTCTGTCTGGGAGTCTCCCGGCGTCTCTAAAGACGCCGGGAGACCGCGTTAGACGCCGGGAGACTACGTTAGACGCCGGGAGACTGCGTTTACAGGAGATGCTTTATCCGTTCAATATCTTCGTTTGCATACTCTTCCACGAATTCTTTATAGGCCTTTATCTGGTTTTGGCGGTCATTTTCCGCCATGCTGAACTGTTCAAGTACGATGGCAGGCCGTAAATAGTTATCCTCCCTCAAGCCAATATAATCGCGGTAACTCGAAAATTCCCATCCCTCTGCCTTTTCCACCAATTTTCCAATCACAGGATTGATGTGGATATAACGCGAGAGATGAAGCAGGTATTCATCTTTTCCAATCCACTTGGCTCGAAACCGACCTTGAAACAAGTGGCCGCTCCGCTGGTAGCGAGAATTGACGGCTTTGGCATAAGACATTGCGAATAAACCCATATTGTGAGAAAAGTTCTCTGTTTGGGGACAAACAATCAGGTGGAAATGGTTCGGCATCAAGCAGAATGCGATTACTTCCACCGATTCTGGCTGGAGGTATTCTTTCATCCGGCGCAAGAAAAAATGATAGTTTTCCTGGTCGAAATAGATTTTGCCTTTATTGACGCCGCGGTTGTAGATGTGGTAATAACTTCCTGGCTGGAATTCGATTTCTCGGCGCGGCATGGTTCTCTCCTAGACCCCCGGAGTTCTAAAAACTCCGGGGGTCTCAGTCAAATGGAGTTCTAAAAACTCCGGGTGTCTCAGGGGTCTGGTCTAGTGAAATCTCTGCAGCGCTTTGAAGATCGCCTGCAGACCGAAATCCAGCGCATCCACCGGCACGCGCTCGTCAGCGGCGTGGATGGTGCGGATGAAGTTGAAATCGTCCGGCAGCTTGAGGGGGGTAAAGCCGTAGGTCTGGATGCCCAGACGGGAGAGGAAGCGCGCGTCGGTCACGCCGCTCATCACCAGCGGCACAGCCACGCCCTTAGGATCGAGCTCGCGCAGCACCGCACCCAGGGTATCGAACAGGCCCATATCCGGCTCAGCAGGCCCCGGGTCGAACATAACGATTTCGAGGTCGAAGTCGTCGCCGAGCAGCGCGCGCAGTTCGCGGATCATGTCCTCAGGCTTGAAACCGGGCAGGAGGCGTCCATCCAGGCCCAGCTCTATCTCGGACGGGATGACGTTGACCTTGTTGCTGGCGCGCAGCATGGTCGGGCTGACGGTGTTGTGCAGCAGCGGGGCGAACAGGGCGACGCGCGGCCCCAGCGCCTTGACCAGGCGGTCAGCCAGCAGCGGGTTGGTCAACTGGCGGAAGAGCAGGCCGGTGACTCCGCCCAAGGCTGCGGCGATGCTCTCCAACATGACGCGTACGCCAGGGGTGAGATGGTACGGCAGGTTGCGCCCGCCGAGTAGGTGCTGCGCATCGAGCAAGCGCAGGGCGCGCGCCAGTTTCGCCATTGCTTCCCCGTGCACCGGCATCGAGCCGTGCCCGCCCTGGCCGCGGATAGTGGCCTTCATCCAGCAGGCCTGTTTCTCAGCCACCATGACCGGGTAGATGCGTTTCCCGCCCATGCTCATGTTGAAGCCGCCGAACTCGCCGAAGGCGTATTTGACACCCTCGAACAGGCCGGGGTGCTCTTCGACCAGGAACCTGGCGCCGAAATTGCCCCCGGCTTCCTCGTCGGCAACGGCGCAGAAGATCACGTCGCCGGGCAGGGATGCGCCTTCGGTCTTGGCTTTCAGGAAGGCGGCCAGCAGCATGGCCACGCCGCTCTTCATATCCAACGCGCCGCGCCCCCAGATGAAACCGTCCACGATATTGGCCTCGAAGGGCGGCTGCTGCCATTTTTGCTTTTCGGTGGTGACCACGTCCACGTGGCCGTAGAGCAGCAGCGGCGGGGCTGTGCCTTCGCCCTTCAGTCGGGCGATCACGTTCTGGCGGTGGCGGTTCTTGCCGAGGAGGGTGGTTTTGATGCCTGCCTCTTTCAGCAGGCCGTTGATGAACAGGATGCACTCGCGTTCGTCCCCGGGCGGGTTGGTGGTGTCGAAGCGGATCAACTGGCGGAGCAGCTCCGCTGGATTGTCGTAGATGGGTGATTGTGTTTTCTTGTTCATAGCTTCCTCTTTGGGTGGATGATAACCATCGCCAGCCGCCGGGCGTATTCCTCCAGTTGGCCGCGCGTTGGCCGGGACGGCAAACCTTCCATTTGCAGGATCTTGCCCACCATGCGGGGATGGCGGCGCAGGCGCAGCTCGAGGAAATCGGTGATGCGCGCCGGGTCGGTGACCGGTTCGGCCAGCCCGTCGAAAACGTGGTTCTTCACCCGCACCGTGACCTGCGGCTCGAGGCGGATGTTGCGGAACCAATCCGCCTGCGTGCCCCTGGCCGAGCCGACGCAATAAGCGCCGTCCACCTGCTCGAACTGGAGCGGCGTGGTGCGCGGCAACCCCGATTTGCGGCCAGTGGTCGTCAGCAGCAGGATGAAGCGGCCGAGCAGTGGCGCAAGCCCGCCTGCGTACAGCCGCAGGATGAGACGATTGGGCGGCATTTTATCCATTCGAAATTCCTTTGTGGTAGCTCTTCGAGCTACCACTTACAGACTCGATCAACTTTTCCATCCGCTCCACGTGCGATCCCTTCCAGTATACCTGGTCACAGGCGGGGCAGAGATGGAATTCGTCGAAATGGATTTTGGTCAGCGGTTCGAGGCGATCCAGCACCGTCTCTTTGCTGACCGGTTGGAGGGGGTGGTTGCAGCGCAGGCAGCGATGGAGGGGGGCGATCTTGTCCGCCAGGTCGAAGCGGCGCACCACCTCGACCAACTGCTCCGGCGGTTCGAGCGAGCGCAGGCAGTAACCGTACTGGACGACTTTGCGCATCAGCAGGCGGCGGTCACGCGAGAGCAGGATGCGCTTTTCGCATTGAACGAGTTCGGCCAGTTCGGCGTCGTCATAATCGTTGCGATAGAGACAGTCGAAGCCTAACATGCGCAGATAGGCGGCCAGCCGGCCGAGATGACTATCCAATAAAAAGCGCGGCTCGATTAAGCAGCCGGGCGCGGCGGGGCGGATCTCGATCCTGTCGCCGTTATGGGGGAGGCTGTCCAAGCTACGCGCCTGCCCATTGACCGTGACCTGTCCCACTTCAGTGTGCGGCACGCCGAGCGATTCGATCAGGTGCTTGAGGGATTGCCTGCCTTTGAAAGACAACGCGATCGTGACGTCTCTCTTATCGCGGGGGAGGAAGCAATGCAACTCCGGCTGGAGGTCAAAATAGGCCGTGCTCATTTACTATCATGATATAGCAGGTTATCCCCAAAGTCAAACAGAAAAAGCCCGGAAGGCGTGAATTGAACCGCGAAGTAGGTGTGCACGTAAGACATGTCAGGATAATCTGCTCCCAACTCTGTCCTCGGCGCTGGGCACGCCGCCGAGGACGGCGGCTTGAGCATTTATTAGGACAACCTTTGCGTGCACACCGATGTAGCGAGGACCGCGAAGTTTTATTAGCCTTCGCGAAGGTTAATTTCCCTTCGCGAGCTTCGTCCCTTCGCGGTTATCCTTTAGTTATTGTTGGAAGCCGCGCCATTTCCCAGGCCAGGAGAGCCTTCTTGCG
>JALHUM010000327.1 GCA_022865905.1 Anaerolineales bacterium
TATGGGCAAGGGCAGATCGGGGCGATGAATAATATTGACATACGCCGTTGTTCGCGTACCGGTCCGGGTTATCACGATCTGCAGTGGGAATTCGGCGCCGATTACCCGCCGGTGTTTGTACGCTGGACGACAAAAACGAATATAGCGCTGTGTATGAGGTTAATTTCGGAAGGAAAGATAGACATTGATTCACTAACAACGCATCGGATCAGACTTGCGGATGTGGAGAAAGAGATCGATAAGGCACTTGAAAACCCAGATGGCATGCTTGGAGTGATATTTATGCCCTAACCTTAACGGATCCTTCATCTCGCACTGGTAGGGCTAATAATATATTTTCATGTATATTTGAAAGCATTTTCACTTTCTTATCTTATTTCGGCGCTAAAATCTAATTAAGAAGCCCTCCTATGACTGAAAATGCCGAATTTGACCTGACTGGCACCATCGATCTGCACGTCTATAATTCACCCGATGTCAGGGCTCGAAAAATGGATTACCTTGAGCTTGCTCGGAAGGCAGCTAACCAGGGAATGCGCGCCCTTCTGCTCAAATCCCATTGTACACTGACGGCTGACCGTGCATACCTGGTACAGAAAGTAGTTCTAATCTAATCTGAAAATAGAAATATCAGGCAGCAACAGATAGAATACCAGACTGCGCAATGGGTGAAATATCGTAGCCCAAATGCTGCAGACGTTTGAGAAGGTGTTTTGCCGTAGCTTCTGGGCGGCGCTGATCGAAATAATCGTCACCCAGATCCCGATAAGGTTCCTTACGTTGGATGATATGGTAAGAGATCACCAGGATCGAATGCGCCACAGCCACGATGGCCCGTTTCTTGCCTCTGCGCCCTGCCAGACGATGGTACTGGGCAGACAGGTAGGTGTTGCGACTACGCGCTGCCACATGGGCAGCCTTGCAAAGAGTAGAGGCGAAGGAAGATGAGCAGGCTAATCGCACCATCGAGAGTCTGGCGACGGGCAAAGTGGAGAGCAAAACGGATCAGCGGGTGGGTGCTTCGATGGATGGGACAATGATTTACATTCGTGGCGAAGAGTGAAAAGAGTTGAAAGTGGGTTGCTTATTTGAAGTGTAGCCAGAACCGACGCTGGATGCGGGGACCAAGGAATGGATTGAATTGGGTCATGCTCGTCATATAACCTATGTCAGTCATCTGGGCGGGCCAGAAACCTTTGGCGAGAAAACGTGGACGGAAGCCAGGCGATGGGGTTGGCAGCAGGCTGTGGACACCCAGGTGGTTGGCGATGCCGCAACCTGGATCTGGAACCTGGCGGGAACTTACTTCTACGATGCTCATCAGGTTGTCAACTGGTATCATGCCACTGAGCACCTCGCAATGGCAGCTCATCTGGCCTTCGGCGAAGGCACACCAGAAGCCCTACGCTGGCTCAAACAACACGAAACGCTGCTGTTCCAGGGACATGCTGATCGAGTCGCACAGACAATCATCAGTCTGGCGAACCAAAAATCAACAAAAGATGATCTTCTCAAGCAGGCAGGATACTTTGCCAACCACAAACATCGAATGCAATACCTGGAGATGCGTTCGGAAGGCTGGTTGATTGGCAGCGGCATGGTGGAAAGTGGGGGCAAGCGTTTCAAAGACTGCTTCACCCGCGCCGGGATGCGCTGGAGCCGGGCCGGGGCAGAGCATTTGTTACCCGTTCGAACTGCAAGCATGAGCGGGCGTTTCGATGCACGTTGGCAATTGGCCTATAACTCGCCCCCAAACTGACATGCACCCTACTTCAAAATGATGATTGACTTTTCATTATACATGTGCTAAGATCCATTTAAACGTTTATATAAACGTTTAAATACCAATGAAAGGCCAAATCATGACCAACCCTCCAAAAGCCACAATCCGGGATGTCGCAAAATCCGCCGGGGTTTCCATAGCAACGGTATCTCACGTGATCAACCATACCCATCATGTCAGCTCGGAACTCGAGCAGCGGGTTAATGATACGATCAACGCACTCAATTACCATCCGAATAAACTTGCCAGGGCACTCAATAGAAGGGATCTTCCCCTGCTGGCTTTGATCGTACCCGATATCAGCAACCCGTATTGGTCGGCATTTTCTCGGGCTGTCCAAGACATCGCCGACCCATGTGAATATTCGGTAATTGTGTGCAGCAGCGATGGCCTTTACGAGCGTGAAAAACGCTTCCTGCGCTCGCTGAACGGCTGGATTGGCGGCATTATCATCCACCCCTATCATGTGACTATAGCTGATGTTAACCAATTGATCGGCGATAAAATGCCGGTTCTCATCCTGGGAGACTTCATTTCTGTTGAAGCCCAGCCGCAAAACTGGGACCAGGTGGCCTCTCACAACTTGGAGAGCGCCCGAGTGGCGGTCGAGCACCTGATTGGACTGGGCCACCGCAAAATCGCTTTCATCCAGGGTCCAGAAAGCACGCCCACCAGCAAACGCCGCCTGACCGGTTACCGCCAGGCAATGGAATCGGCCGGCTTGCCTATCCTCAACGACCTGGTCGTGGCAGGCGATTACACCTATAAGGGAGGCTTCCTGGCGATGAAAGAACTGCTCGGTCGGAAGGCCAGGCCGACTGCAGTAGCCTGCGCCAACGATTTGAGCGCCCTGGGCGCTCTCGAAGCTGCCAAGCAGATGGGCTGCTCTATTCCACAAGACCTTTCAATTATTGGATTCGACGACATTGATGAGGCAGCCTTAGCCTCACCGCCGCTTACCACGGTGCGCCTTTCCCCACGCCACATCGGCAAGATGGCCGCA
Organism: Anaerolineales bacterium; assembly: GCA_022865905.1. GTDB lineage: Bacteria > Chloroflexota > Anaerolineae > Anaerolineales > Villigracilaceae > CG2-30-58-95. The sequence continues at coordinate 2,787 of JALHUM010000327.1, forward strand.
GAGACTCTCATCGGGCGCATGAAAGGCAGGCAGGAACCGACCCGGGTGTTGGTCGAAGGCACGTTGGTTATCCGGCAGTCTACGGCTGCACCGTCATTCGACCTGGCCGGGCCCAAGGCGGACTCTGCTCTCTTGGGAAAGGAGGCAATATTCAAGGAACAGGAAGTGTAATTTCATCAGACGTGAGGTGTTTTTGCGACCCTCGAAAATTCATTTTTCACTAAAGGAGTAAGGAGAAAACCGAGATGAAACCAAAAAGTCGTCTATTTGTCGTCTTCAGCCTGCTGATGGCAGTGCTGATGCTGATGGGGTGTGCCCCGGTTGCCACTCCCACCACCGCACCGGAACAACCCACCACTGCGCCGGGACAACCCACCAATACGGCTGAGCCACCTGCCGCTCCGGTAAAAGTGCAATATTGGAGCAACGGCTGGTTTCCCGCAAGTATTGATGGCCGCAAAGCCGTAGTGGATAAGTTCAACCAAGAATACAAGGGCAGGATCGAAGTCGAATATATCCAGGGGGACTGGGGCGCTGCCCTGCAATATATCCAGAGCGGCGCCGCCGCCGGTGGTGGAATCGCCTGCTTGATGGACGGGGGGTCCTGGGAGGCTCCGGACTACTACCGCAAGGACTACGTCAACGACCTGCGGCCCTACATCACGCCTGAGATCAAGGCTTTGATGATCGACGAACAGTGGAACGCCAGGTCAGCCGAGGATGGCGCAATCCTGATGAGCGGCACTGTAATGGGCGATCTGATGCTGACCCTCATGTACAATCCCGAGTATTTTGAAGCTGCCGGGATCGAGCCGGCTACCGTGGACAACCCATGGACCTGGGACGTGTTGTACGAAAATGCCAGGCTTCTCACCGTGGATGCCAACGGCAAACACCTGGGCGAAGCCGGATTCGATAAGACCAACGTCGCCCACTGGGGATACGTACAGCGGTTAGATAGTGAAAAAGTATTGGAAAATGGGCTGGCCATGGCCCAGATGGCTACGGGCGAGGCAATCATCCGCCAGGAAAATGGCAGGTGGGGCTGGTTCATAAACGAGCAAGGCGCATTGGCCTACGAGCGCTACCTGACCCCTATCCTGGCAGGCATCACCCCCGAGGCGGCGATTGGCCTGGGCGGCGACACGCTCGAGCAGATGTTTGCCGAAGGCAAAGCTGCCATCATTTTACGCGAGACCTTCGCCATCCCGACCCTGCACATGAATTTCCCCGACTTCAATTTCGCTGTGATGCCAATCCCCATGAATATCGGTTTCACAATGTTCTACAACGCCGGCGGTGAAGGCATGGTGATGACCAAGAACTGCGACCAGCCCGAAGCGGCCGCCGAATTCATGTTCTGGGTGATGAAAGCCGAGAATAA
>JALHUM010000035.1 GCA_022865905.1 Anaerolineales bacterium
GCGCCAGCGGAAAGACGCCAAAAGCCGCCGCATAGCGTAACGGCAAGGATATATCCGCGTCGTAATAGGTCAGGTCGGGGAAGGCGACTACCATGCTGCGGAACAACTCATCCAGCTTTGCAGGCTGCAAGACTTCGGCAGCCAGGACGGGCACCATCCCCTGGAACACATCCTTGCGTTCAGTGCGTGATGGGCGAATGGGAACCGCCTGCCCTTTAAGCCACTTCCAGAGTTTCCGGAGACGTGGCGTGGGGCCTGCGGCATAAACCGTCGCGGCGAAGTCCTGAACGAAGCGATGCCGTTTCCCGTCTTCGCCGATCAGCCAGAGGGTCAGATCCGTTTCGTTCGGATATATGTCGAACAGCCAGCCAGAAATCGTCTCGGTCATTTTTGCCTGGAGAGGATGTCTTCCAATTGCTGACGCAGTTGCATCACTTCCTTGTGCTCTTCCAGAAGCATCGCCAGCAGGAAGACTTCGAATGGCAGGGCGTGGGAGGCGTACTGCGCGGCAGCCAAATGCTGGCGGGCGCTTGTGAACAGGTCGTCCAGGGCCAGTTGGTCCGCCCGGCGCAGGGCGCGCCGGAAGCGGGCAAAGGCGGCCTCCTCTTGCAGGAAGACCTGCGTGGCGGAAGGCAAGGTACGTCCCATGCGCAGCACCTACCCGGTTAGAACAACCTCATCGGTTCAAGAGCCGAGGCGGCCGGCTGGGCAAAAAAGGTATCCACCGCGGATGCCTGGAGCAGGCTTAGCAATTCAATAGCTGCCTGGCTCGGGACGGCTGGTGGGTGCACGCTCACCACCCCTCCCGCAAAACGTTCCAGCCGCTCCAGATGAGCAATACAAGACCGCAGCAGCCGTTTGCGTTCCCCGATCTGGACAGACTCGTCGTAGAACGTGTTGAGCAAGTCCAGAACGACAAAGGGGGCCTGTGTTGAGGGTGTGCTTTCCAGGAGCGAGAGCACCTGGTAGCAGGTGAAGGCGCGCGAGACCGTGATGTGTTCCAAAATGTCACGCCGGCCGCGCGCGGCGCGTGCCACCGTATAGGCATTGAACCGGTTGCCGCCATCCAGGACGCGCAAAGAACAGCGCTCTCCCACCTGTGCCTGCGGCACTGGCGCAGGCAGACGGGCAATGGCGGTCAGCATGGTGGAGTTCAGGCTGCGCGGGCCGACCAGGAGGATCCAACTTCCGGCTTTGGGTTCGATGGATGTGATCATGCATGTAGGGTAGCATTTACTGTGATTAAAAAACACCCCCTTTCGGGGGTGAAGTAAACCGGTCTTATGGAGGTGCTACCGGTGGGGGTTAAGAGAATCCGAGACCTAGCATTGTGCAGGCGGACCCCATTCGCTGAAATCCCAGTTCCCAAGCAGCATCCGAAGCTCATCCTTGCTATGCAAATGGAATTTGACCAGGGCCTGGCGCACGTACCCCTTGACCGTATCTGGCGAGACCCCCATGCGCGCCGCCATCTGCCGGTTGGTGTACCCCAGGCAGGTGTACGCGGTCACTTCCTGTTCGCGCTGCGACAGAGTCCCCCAGCACTCTTTCAGCCTCTCCGACGTTTGCAGATGGGCCAGCCCCGCCGTGAGCAGCTCAACCTGGATTTCCTCCGCCGGGCGTCCTTCCCTATCGGCAAGATCCACCAGTGCCGTTTGCAGTTTTTCATCCAACGCAAAATAGCGCCTCCCACCCGCCGCCGCTAGCCGAGGCGGCCTTCGCGTAGCACCCCCGCGGGGCAAGCCGCCACTAGCCGAGGCAGCGTCATGCTGCCATCGGCTGTTCCGGCGACATGAGTCGCCGGAGACGGCTGCTTCAGCGCCACGAGGCGTCGAAGACAGACCGAGCAGAGAAAGCAACCGCTCCCATAGGTTCATAATCAGAGATGATTATATAGAACATCTGTTCTATTGTCAAGTCCCCATTCATCCTCCCCCCAATCATCAATCCTCAATCTCCAATCCTCAACACCCTTCAGGGCGGTAGGGCTTGTTGCCCGTTTCCTTCTAAGATGCTATATTTTTAGAGATCTCCATAAGCGATTGAGCCGCCAATGGTAGCCTGAGAGCGGGCTACCACATACGGCGGCTGAGCACAGTTAGGCATGTTGGGTTACAAATTTGATTTTGATTCAAATGGTGCTTGAAACCAGGTCGGAATTGCTGTATATTGTTGGTACATCATCGCACAATCGTCCAGACAATTGTCGTTTTGGGCAAAGGAGGTTAAGATGACAACTGATTCAGGACTTCCAGTGAGTGCACCACCGTCAGGTCAGCCATCGAGGCGGCGCATCCTCGGGTGGCCCAGCACACGGCTCGGTTGGTGGTCGATCGGGCTGGCAGTCGCGTTCGTAATCCTCATGACCATCAACAGCGCGGTTTTCATGCGCTTGCCGGAGGATATAACGTGGCGGGTAACGGTATTACCCTTCTATGGTATTTTTATGCTGTTGTGCGGGTTGGCCGCAGGGATCGTCGGCCTGATCGCGGTGATACGGCAGCACGAGCGCTCATGGCTCGTTTGGCTTACTATACTGCCCGGGTTGTTTGCCCTCGTTTTTATCCTCGGCGAGTTCCTCGTGCCGCATTAAAGATCGAGCGCGGCACCAAACACCGGCTCCAGCGGGTATCAACTGCCCCCTACGCTTCGCTCCGCCCCCTTCGGGGATGCTACGCGAGGGGTGCTTCTCCCTTCGGGAGTGCTTCGCGACGCCGCTCGCGAATCAGCGCGCGTTTTGCCAGAAATGGCGCGATAATGAGTAGGAGTTGTCTTCGGCGCTATTCAGTGGCTCTTGCCACTGAAACGGCTGATGGCGGCAGGAAGCCGCCTCAGCCGGTCGTGTCGCCGAAGCAGCCCTCAAAGTACGGGGGCAGGACGATGGCGGCTGGAAGCCGCCTCGGCTAGTCGCCAGTCCCGCCGCGCCGCTCAACCGCAGGCCGTTGGGCAGGCTGCCTACCTGCCGCTGGTCACGCGAGAGTGAAGTGCGAATAAGGAGGCTACCATGCGCCACCGTTCATTCATAACAGCTCTCACGCTCCTGGTTGTGTTGATGATCATCAGTTGCAGCCTCGGAGCCCGTCTGCCTACACCCACGGCGACGACCCCACCTGCCGCGCTGTTCGACTCGGACGGCGACCGGGTGCCCGACGCCGGCGACAACTGCCCCATCACCCCGAATCCCGACCAGGCGGACGCGGACGCCAACGGGCTCGGCGACCCGTGCGACGCGCCCTTCCTGGATGGATTTGCCTACTTGACGCCGCAGGGTGTGGTTCAGTCGAGCGTGGACGAACGCCTGCGCCCGGCGAAGATCGTCGCGCCGGATGGAACGATCACCTTCGTCTGGTCGGAGGATGCCAGCCGCGTCGACCTGATTGTGGAGGCTGCCGGCGAGTCCGAAACCTTCACCCTGGAGATCGACCTGAGCGACGCGGCGCTGTTGGCCGCCCTCGACGCTACCGAGGCCGAAACGGGACAGGACCTGAGCGCGCTGCGCGCCTGGATCGCGGAAAACCCCGGCTTGGTGCTGGCCGTGGCGCGCGGCGAGCAGCCGCCGCCCCGCCTGGCGCCGACCCCGGGCTCATCCCTGCCGGCCGGCAAATTCTTGCTTGCCATCCCCAAAAACCAAGCGGCGCAGGATCAGCAAACCGATATGGATGATTACATGGATTCCCTCGCCTTTGAAAGTCTTCTTGCACAGGTTACGTATAATGATTACGTTCGACAGTACACCGGTGGGGATTCTCCAGCATGGCGGAGAACAATAAATCGCCTCCTTGACCGGAGGGAGCATACTGCTGAAAGATTCGACGATCAAAATAAGTATTGCATTCTGGACTGCAATCCTCGATGCTATGTTAACTGCGGCTGGGCCGACTTGGGCACATGTTTCACCGACTATCCACGGATCCGTCCCTGCTTCGAGCTTACGCAGGGGAATTGCGAACTACACGGAGGAGTCTTTCGACCCGGGCAGACTTGTCCTGGCGCGTGCTGGGGCTCTGTCGGGGGGGTGTCCACTTGCGTCGATTGGATGGAGGAGAAATGGTGCATGACGTGGCCCAGTCGAGCTAATATACCCGGGCACGGCTACGATTTGACCATATTAGCATTCTGCCCAGGCCAGGCCTGCAGCGAGCCGATGTGCAGCCAGCCCGTCCCCTAACGCCAGGACGGGATTTCGACCTTCGAGCGGAGGCCAACATGAAACGATCAGCCTATGTCTGGCTGGGTTTGCTTTTCTCAACCCTGAGCTTACTTGTAGTCGCCTGAGCAGTGTCCCCGCACCCTCCCCTAGCCGAGGCGGCATTCGAGTCATCGTCCCCGAAGGGGATCTCAACCCCGCGCAGTACCCGCGCAGTACCCGAAGGGTGAAGGGGGCGGTGGGATCGGGCGATCAGGTCGCAACAGCCCATAAGCTGTTGCCCCCTGCGCTGCGGGGACGTAGCCGCCAATGGTAGCCTGAGAGCGGGCTACCACAAGGGTAGCCTGAGAGCGGGCTACCACCTACGCCGGCTGAGCACCTAGTTAGCCCCCTTTACTGGGCGCTGCCCTGAAGCCGGACGAATTCTTCGCCTAATTCGCCAAAGGAGGAAGCACCCGTGAACAAACGCC
>JALHUM010000328.1 GCA_022865905.1 Anaerolineales bacterium
ATCCTTCACTCCCAAATGAACAGAAAAGTCAAATCTTGAGGATGGTTTTGCTTTTCACTAGAGGGGTGGTGCCCGCATGGTTGATAACACGATGGGGTAAAATACGACACAATACCCGCGCGGGTGGATTGTGCGCGCATTTTTCAATAATGAGCTGGAACCTCTGTCATAAATACCTCCTGAATACCCCCGAAAGAAGCTACTCCATGAACGCAACTAAAAAAACGATTTTCATCGGCGACACACCGCTCAAGCAGACGGAAAAAGCTGTGAAGGGTGGGTATGTACCTCTGCTTGGCGAGCCGTTCTATAAAATCGAGAACTTCAATGCGATGGAGCCATTTTTTATGACCATCGTTAGCAGTTCCGACCACTGGCTCTTCATCTCGTCCAATGGAGGATTATCGGCCGGGCGGGGCAGCACAGATCAGGCATTATTCCCGTACTATACTGAGGATAAAATCACGGATAATATTGAGTATACAGGCAGTAAAGCGGTCCTGCTGGCCAGGCGTTTCCAGCGTACGAGCATTTGGGAGCCACTTTCAGATCGTCAGCGGGGCCATTATTCCACCATCCGGAATCTCTACAAAAACATCAGCGGAACTGCGCTGGTATTTGAGGAACACAATCTCGACCTCGGGCTGACCTACCGCTATGCCTGGCTGACGAGTGAACGATTCGGTTTCGTCAAAACGACCTGGTTGGTCAACACGGTGGAGTCACCCTGCCAGGTGGAATTCTTGGATGGCCTCCAGAATATATTACCCGCCAATGTCACCGAGTTGACTCAAAACACATTTAGTTGTCTCCTGGATGCTTACAAGCGCAGCGAGGTGAATCCCCAAAGCGGGTTGGCTATCTTTGCCTTGAACTCAAGACTGACGGACAAAGCCGAACCCAGTGAATCGCTCCTGGCCACCACCGTGGCGCAGCTTGGCCTGGCTCAGGCAGATTATCTGCTTTCATCGGCGCAACTCGACCGTTTCCGCGCCGGGAACGGCATTGCTCCAGAAACAGACATCCGCGGCCGGCGCGGGGCGTATTTCGTGCACACAACACTTGACCTGGCCCCTCAAGAAGATCGCACCTGGCATCTGATCGCTGACATCCAGCAAGACAGTGCGGCGATTGCCCGTCGAAGCCAATGGCTGCGAGGTGACCAGGCGACTCTGATCCAAGAGTTGGAAAGCGACATCGTCTCCGGCCAGTCAAGCTTGTGGAAGATGGTTGCCAGCGCCGATGGTGTGCAGCTTTCCAATGACCGGTTATGTTCCGAGCATCATTTTGCGAATGTGATGTTCAATGTGATGCGCGGCGGCGTCTTTGCAGACCAATACTGGATCAACTCCCTTGAGTTTATTGAGTTTGTGTCTGGGCGTAACTGTCCAGTCCTTAAAGAGTATCCCGGCTTCTTCGCGGCGTTGCCAGCCAGGATTCATGTGTCCGAGCTGCAAGCCAGAGCTGAGGCGACTGGTTCAGCGGACCTGATTCGTATGAGCTACGCTTATTTGCCCTTGACCTTCAGCCGCCGGCATGGCGATCCCAGCCGACCCTGGAATCGTTTTGCAATCAACATCAAGAAGCCTGACGGGACAATGAAACTCGATTACGAAGGCAATTGGCGAGATATTTTCCAGAACTGGGAGGCGCTCGCCTATTCGTATCCCGAGTTCGCTGAAAGTATGATCAGCATTTTCCTGAATGCCACCACGGCGGATGGTTACAACCCCTACAGGATCACCCATCATGGCATTGAATGGGAAATACCGGAGCCGGGCAACCCCTGGGCAAATATCGGTTACTGGAGCGATCACCAAATTATTTATCTCCAAAAACTGATGGAAATCAGTGCCCGCGTGCACCCCGGGAAACTGCAACAGTCCCTGGCATGGCCTGTTTTCAGCTATGCCAACGTGCCTTATCGTCTCAAGCCTTATGAGGCCTTGCTGCAAAACCCGTATAACACCATCGAGTTCGATTGGGAATTGCAGCACGCCATCGATGAGCAGGTGCTCCAGCGCGGAACGGATGCCAAACTGGTTAGCGGGGCAGATGGGCGAGTGCTGCATGCCAGCCTGGCGGAGAAATTGCTGACGCTATTACTCGCCAAATTGGTCAACTTCGTCCCCGAAGGCGGCATTTGGATGAATACCCAGCGCCCTGAATGGAATGATGCCAACAATGCCCTGGTTGGCAAAGGGCTGTCAATGGTGACGCTGTGCTATCTCCGGCGAACCCTCGCTTTTTGCCGGGAACTGTTCAGCCAAAGTGCAATCGGTGCTATCCCGATCCACACAGAGATTCATTCATTCTACACTCAGGCATTGGAAATCCTGGGCCGGTTCCAGCCTGTCATGCATGGCTCTTTCAATGACGGGCAACGCCGCGACATGATGGATACGCTTGGGCAGGCAGGGAGTGACTATCGCTGGAGTTTTTACAAAAATGGTTTCTCCGGTGAGATTGCTGATCTTCCGGTGAAGGAAGTCGTCGCTTTTCTTGATCTGGCGCAGCTGTATGTCGAGCATTCCTTGCGAGCAAACCAGCGCCGCGACAACATGTACCACGCCTACAATATCCTGCACCTTGACGATAACCGCGCCTCCATCAGCCATTTATGTGAAATGCTCGAAGGGCAAGTTGCCATACTTTCCTCGGGTATGCTATCAGCGGATGAATCATTGGCGCTGCTCTTGGCGCTGCGAAGTAGTGCACTCTTCCAGGCGGACCAGTACAGCTACATCCTTTACCCAGATCGCAGCTTGCCCGGTTTCATGCAAAAGAATAGCCTGACGCAGGAACAGGTGCAGCACCTGGCGCTTTTTGCAGCCTTGGCTGAGGCGCAGGATCAAACCCTCATCACTAGAGATGTCCATGGGATGGTTCACTTTAGCGGTCAAATCCGCAACTTTCACGATGTCAATTGCGCTTTGGAAGCGTTGAAGAGCCAACCCCGCTATGAAGAATTGGTGGAAGCGGAATTCGAAAAGATCAAAGCATTGTTCGAAGAGACTTTTCACCACGATGAATTCACCGGCCGTTCGGGAACATTCTTCGCATATGAGGGCTTGGGCAGCATTTATTGGCACATGGTTTCAAAGCTTCTTCTAGCCGCACAGGAAACCGCCCTGCGGTATAAGAATGAGGCTTCGGGCCGGTCGCTGGTTGATAGATATGTAGATATCCGGGGAGGCTTGGGTTTCAAAAAAACGCCGGATGCTTACGGAGCATTCCCTACCGATCCCTATTCGCACACGCCCAAAGGACAGGGAGCAAAACAACCGGGTATGACGGGCATGGTCAAAGAGGCCATTCTTGCCCGGCAGGCTGAACTGGGATCTACCGTGGAGGACGGTAAATTGGTATTCGATAAGTTCCTACTCGACCCACAAGAGCTTCTCTCCACCCCCTCGGTGTTTTCCTATCTGGATGTTCATGGACGGCAGCAACAAATCGAACTGGAGGCCGGTAGCCTGGCTTACACCGTCTGCCAGACGCCGGTTGTGCTTGAAATCGCCAATGAAATGGGCATTATGGTGTACTTTTCAAATGCAACTCGCCAACACATCAAGGGGAACACGTTGGATGATGAAAACAGCAGGCATGTTTTCCTGCGGGATGGCTGTGTGCATCACCTAATCGTAACCTTTCCCAGCTCGTGACGCGGCGGGGAGTCCGCACATCCATTCGAACCGCAACGCCATCCTGCAGGCGCAGGACAGGACGCAGGCCGGCTGCCAGGGACAGTACAACGTCGGTCAGGACGACCAGGGGAAGACTATCAGCAGGATCAGGGCGAGTATGGTCATAGGGACCCTTTTGATTTGATATTTTGTCACACAATATGCCAGCATAAAATAAAAGGCTGTCAAGCCTCGGCTAAGTAATATTAGAGAAAAAGATTACTGCGGTGACTTGGATGAATTTCAATTTTCTTCGTGCTGATGAAATAAGAATAATGTGACTATCGGAGTCGAGATTTAATCTGTTCTCTGACAATTCGTTCATAGGCTTCTCCACTCATTGGGCATCTTACTAAATTTGCATACTCACTTGTCTTAAGACGCACACTGTTCCTGCATACCTTTAACCATCCTGGCGATATAGATCCACTTCCTCCATGAATGTTAGGCATAGTGACGGTAAATTGCAACTTTCCATCCAAAAAGAAGTCTCCATGCTGCTCCCTTGTTCCGCGAATATTAGTGATAGCCAACTTCTTAGTCACGCTTGATACAATTTGCTTGGCTGTGAGATTTAGTGAACTCATTTCTTAACCCTAATATGTATTTCAAGAACCCTTAATGTTTCTAATGCAAGCTCACCTAATATAGCTTTATTGCGAGAAGTAATATCAAAGTATAACTCGCAGATATTTTTCTTCAAATTGCTAATCGCTTCAGAGATTGTAGAGCCGATACCAAAACAATTTACTTCAGGCCATCGTGCCAAGCATTCTTCATCCATCTCTTCAAGAATAATCGGAATGGGTTTTACTGGTTCAATGTTATCGTTTTTTAGGTCGTTAAGAGTGAGAGATGATACAAGAGGACGATTCAATAGTTGTTCTTTTATGAGCCGGATTTCTTCTGAGAGTTGTTTTATATCCGATGATAGTTGAAAAATAATCGAATAAATGTTTGTTTCGACGCCAAATGGTGAAAGAGGCCAACCTGTAGGTTGATCGAGAATCCTGTCATCGTATACTGATGCAGTTCCCGTGCTACCTGGAATAGATTGATTCTTATCAGCAACACTAGGATAGAAGCCCTCAAAGATAGATCTATTATTTTTGGTCAACATTATTTACTCTCAATCATTGTATTGGCTGCAACAAGCCAATTTTCTCATCTCTTATCGACCATCGAAACACATCATAGCAATTTGTGTGGAATTTAACCAATATGTCAATTATGCTATTTACATCCATATCCAATGGTGTTTCTAAAACCGTAAAGTAATCAAAATCAAGGATTATTTTTGTATCAGGATCCCTATTAAAATTCAACCTTATTGTTAGTTCATCTTTTTCTTCTTCTAACGACAATTGATAGTATGCTTTTTGGGGCAACGACCAAGCACTATTTAGAAGTAAGCAACTCAAATCATCATTCAAAATACTAAGTAGTTCATCCGGTCCTTTTAGTTTAGTGTTGTCATATGAAAATTGATTGATATATCTTAACCCTATTCTTGTCATTAGTATTTTTCCGTACACATTAGAAAAGATTTCTAAAAGATTCTCGGATTGTTCACGGAAAATATCCCAATGAGAATATTCTCTTGTTGATAAAGCAATAAAATTAAACGCCAGTGATACGGACGATTTATCGCTAGCGGACTTAAATTCATATTCACTTGGTAGAGGTTGACTAGTATCCAACCCAACGGTTTGTCTAACAGCAAACATGGGGAAGCGATTTCGAATTTTGCTTTGGAAATCCGTAGGCAATTTTTGAACGATTTCCAGGAGCGGTGCAAAACTTATTTGGCAGATAACCTCGCGGAGAGGAGAGTTCTTTAAAGGTAAATCTTTATAATGAAGAAAGTTAAGAGTCATAAGACCACCTATTCTGAACCATTTAAGCTATAGTATAGCATCAATTATTATTCACAAAATAAAGAAAAAAGCCCCGAATGGGGCATCCTGCCACTTATTCCGGCGGGGTTCATTCTTGGCCATCTTGATGGTGGCTTCATGTAGCTATCCAGCGCCTCGCGCCATAAAAAGCAGGTCCGGCCGATCTTTAAGCCTTCATTGCTCCCTTCTCGCATCATGCGGCGCACGTGTTAAATATGGTACTTAAGCTTTCCGGCAGCCTCTTCTATTGATATGAAATCATTCAGATCTGGAATGGCTCATTTCCACACTTTGAGATGCGGAGAAGGTGTTAATTACCCTTCAATTTGATAACCTACTATTGTCCTGTGCCCCTATGGAGATTCGAACTCCAGCTTTAGCCTTGAAAGGGCTGCGTCCTGGTCCACTAGACGATGGGGGCTTGTGACACCGCTGGACTCATGCCAGCGGTGTGGCGTATGGCAGCTGGAAGCTGCCTACGCCGAGCGGGGGGATTTCGGCCTGCTATTTCGAGGGGTTGCTATATCTGGAAAAGGAAACGGAGGCCGTCGCTCACGTGGAACATGCCTGGGCAGACGTGTACATGCCTGGCGTCGGTTGGTTGTCAATGGATCCCACCTTGGGGCGCTCATCAATCTTCCGGGAGGCTTATTTTGCCCACCATACGCCAGAGCATATCGTCGTCACCATGGGACGGAACCCCTCTACACTGCGAGGCAGCAACTATTGGACCCATCTCTATTGGCCGGGCAATAGCACAAAGATACGTGTTGAAGCTGGGAAGTGGGAGATCAGGTTGGTTGAAAAGTAGGGGGCTTTAAACCAGTCTCCCCTCATCCCTGGCCATGTCTTGTCAAAACAGGAGCAGGAATAAGGGGAGACGAGAACGGGAGAAAAAGGAGTGGTAATCCTTTCAGGTCCCGGTCAGATTATTCCGTGCGTTTGCGCAGGTAGGTGTGCATAATCACCGAAAGGACGATAATCAATCCGTAGATTAGCTGCGTCCAGAAGCCGGTCAGGCCAACAGCAACGGTAGCGGCTTCGATGGCGCCAATGATGAAAGCCCCGATGAATGTACCCAAGATGGTGCCGGTACCGCCGAAGACGGATGTGCCACCCAGGAAGACGGAGGCCAGAGTACGCAGCAGGTAACCTTCGCCCAGGCTGGGCCAGAAATAAGCCACGTGAAAACTGGCAACCACCCCAGCAAAGGCCGAGACCAAGCCTACCAGCATGAAGGCTTGGATGCGGGTGCGCCCGGTGTTGACGCCCATCAGTTCGGCGCTGTTGACGTTATCACCAATCAAATAAATGTGTGCGCCGAATTTGTGGCGGTTAAGTAGCACCCATCCAAGAACCACTATGATGACCAGCCAGATCATCTGCATGGGGAAGTAACCGCCGATTTTGCCGACCAGAGCCGGGTATAAAAAAGTTTCTTTGATATAACTCAGAGTGTAATTCGCGCCTTGCGTGAGAACCAACACAGCCCCACGCCAGAAGAACTGAGTACCGATAGTGGCGACTAGCGAGGGAATCCCAAACCTGACGATGATCAAACCGTTAAGCCAACCGATGATGGTTCCAGCGAGCAAGGCAAAGACAAAAGCCAAAATTACCCTCATCGATACGCTCTCAATACTGGTCTCTGTGGCATTATACACAAAAGAGAATGCCACCATACCCATGGCCATGATGGAAGGAAAAGAGAGATCCATTTCGCCAGCGATGACGACTATTGTGAGTGGAATAGCCATGATCGCAAAGAAAGGAATGGTGGACATGAAAGCAAAGTAAATTCGAGACGACAGAAAAGTATTGGGGGCTGAAACGATAAAGACGATCCATAAGCCAAAGAAGACTCCCAGAATACCGAGCTGGGCGCCATTGGTGCGAATAAATTTTCCGAGGCTGAAAGTCTCTTTATAGGGCTGGCTGGCCTCGGAAGTGATCCCGCTGGTTTTAGAACTCATCGTATCCATCCTTGTTGGTTAGTCGAGGCTGCCAGTTTCTGCAACGCGAATCATTTTTTCCATCAATGTGTCGAGAGTAATGTCTTTAGTTGAGAACTGACCGGCGATTCGGCCACGGTCGATGACCACCACCCTGTCGGCGATATTGTATACGTGCAAGACATTGTGATCGATAAAAATGGCTGATTTACCTGCTTTTTTGATGTCGCGCACGAAATTTACAAGTTTGGCGGTTTCTTTGAGTGAGAGGCCCATGGTAGGCTCATCGAGGATGATGATTTCGGCATCAAAAAAGAGAGCGCGCACGATGGCAACGCCCTGTCTTTCGCCGCCCGAGAAGGTGCCAACACGCGATTCCGGATTTACAGCTGAGGAGGTGAAACCCATGGATTGAGTCATCAACCGGTGGGTTTCCTGTCTCATCTTTGTGATATCGAGGAGGCCCCACTTATTACTGAGTTCACGTCCCAGGAAGATGTTGCGCCACAAGGTTTGTAATTCGGCCAGGGCGCGTTCCTGGTAAACCGCTTCCACCCCCAATTGTCGGGCTTTTGAGACGGAAAGGTGATCTACTTTTCGACCATTGAATAGAATCACACCGGAGGTAGGCCGGTAATAGCCGGTGATGATCTTGATCAGGGTGGATTTTCCAGCTCCGTTATCACCTAGAAGGCCGACGATCTCGTTACGGCCTAGCTGAAAGTTGATGTCCTCAAGCGCCTGGACTTCTCCAAAGGATTTGGATACGTTCCTAAGTTCTAGGCAATACTCCATAATATTTATTATCTCCGTTCGAGCGTTTGATAAAACTTACATTATAGGAGTTTACGTGAAAAAGCAAAGTTCATCTTTGTCAGATTGCCTAGCAACTTTCCCCTGTAGGACAAGTACATTCTTGGGTGAAGAGAATGTTATGATAACATATAATTGAATTACAAGGGCTAAATGGCTGTGCAACTATGCTGTAGATCGCCTTGTGCGAAGAAAGATGCCGCAACCACTTAGCCCTCGCGACTTTTTTTCTACACGCTGATCCCGTCAGGGGAAACAAGCGCTAGAAAGCAGAATCAGATTCTGCCTCAGCGAATCTGTTTCTCGACTAATGGAGCCAGGAGTTCGACGTTGTCTTTGTCACCAAAGCCCGCGCCAGTGTCGATATGCAGACCGGAGAAAGCGTAGTTGTGGGTCAGGCAGATCTGCAGAACCGCCATGTACCCTTGCAGCCACTGCTGCTGGTCGATCACTAGGTCGAGGTATCCAGAGCGGATGGCTTCCACAGCGTTACCGGACATATCGAAGCCAGCTCCATAGACATCATCCGGGCCGAGGCCAGCGGCTTCAAAGAAGGTCTGCATGGTGCCGGTCAGGTTGCCGTGATCGGTGATCACCAACTTGATATCCGGGTTGGCGGACATGATGCCGGTAAAGACCGGCACACCGGCGGATGCATCTTTGTTGGTAGCATCGTCGATTTCCAGGTAGACAACGGTAACGCCAGCATCATCGAGGGCATCGTGAACGCCTTTGGTGCGCTCACCACGACCAGGTTGAGATTCCAAACCCCACAGTAAGGCTTTATCGCCAGCCTTCAAGCCCGCGCGAGCAACGGCTTCTTTGCCCAAGGCGTAACCAGCATCGTGGAGGATGGCGCCAACATAGCCATAACCTTTGGTGGCATACTGGGCCTGAAGTTTAGGCGTTTGGGTGTTCATGCTGGTGATAATGATACCTTCAGCCTCAGCCCCATCCACGATATCTTGATAGGCTTCGTCGCCGGGGTGCCCCATGATGGCGATGCCGTCGGGCTTGATGGCGATGGCTTCTTGTAACTGGCTAGGCATCTGCGCTACATTCCAGTCGGACCAGACGTATTCCACGTTTGCACCCGTATCGGTGGCAGCTTGTACAGCCCCGTTGTAGACTACAGTCTCGAAACCGCCGCCCGGCGAGCCGCCGGGGAAGAAGATGATATTGGTGCCAGAGCACCACTTGCCTTCAGCGGCTGGGGCAGCCGTCGCTGGGGCAGCCGTCGCCGGAGCAACGGTCGTAGCGGGAGTTCCTCCGCAACCTACTGCGGAAACAACAAACACCGCTGCTACTACAATACTTAGAATCTTTGCGATTTTCATCTAACACTCTCCTTCTGATTTGGTTTTATGAGGTTTGGACGAAGCATCTTCCCGTGAAGAATAGTTTCGTAAGTGATACGTGCGCTAAGATAATGCAGACAAACTTTCTCCTATGCTTGCGCACAGAACCGTCTTGGATAACTGGTTATTTTTGATTCTGTATTTACTGATATGGCATCCGGTACACCTCCTAATGATAGGCCAGATCCTTGGTGCAAAGCCTCAGAAATAGAACGGGCCTCCAACAGTGCTTGCGCCAGGTTGGCTTTATTCCCAAGAAAAGAAAGAGGCGAGGTATTCAAACGAGCTTTCACTTTTAGCAATCTTCCGCTAACGTTCCCGCTAACGTTCCCGTTATCGTTCACATCTAGTATCAATATATTAGCAAAAAAAGGTCAGCATGTCAAGAGGCAAGCTACCCTTAAAATCAAAATTGATCGCCCAAAACATCGAATCTAGTCTGAATCGCGCTTAAAATTGGCCTATCAAATATATTTTCTGCTTCTCATGTTAGATTCAGCATCAGTTTTCCTGGTTCTATTGTTGGAATTGTTGGAAATCACTTGACAAATCTTCTCGGATTTGTTACTATGTTATCGTTATCGGGAACGATAACGATAACAGAAATATTATATCTATAGAGGCATCCCTATGAATCATAACAAACGTGCAACCATAAAACAAGTCGCTAGGCTCGCTGGCGTTTCCACTCAGACCGTCTCAAGAGTCATAAATGACCGCCCGGATGTTGCCCCTGAGACCCGCGAGCGGGTTCAGCAGGTGATCGAGAAATTAAAATATCAGCCCAGCGCCCTGGCTCGCAGTCTCATACAACAGCGCAGTTTTACGTTGGGAGTGGTTACTGCTGGATTGAAGTTTACCGGCCCATCGCGCACACTGAATGGAATCACCAACAAGGCCGAGGAACTTGGTTACGCTCTTCTGCTTGAGGAACTGCTTCAATTCGACACGGATAACATTAAACCTCTTCTAGAGAATTTGCTTGCCCGCCATGTAGATGGCATCGTCTGGGCTGTGCCTGAAGTGGGCAATAACCACAGATGGGTCGACGAAATATTGAACGATGTACCCGTCCCGGTTGTTTTTTTGACCATGCAGCCCCGCCCGGGAGTGTCAACTATATCGGTAAATAATTACGACGGCGGAGTCCTGGCAACCCAGCATTTACTGGACCAGGGGTGTCATCAGATTGGTCATATCTCCGGTCCGCAGGACTGGTGGGAAGCCCGCCAGCGCAAACAAGCTTGGCAAGACACTTTGAAGAAAGCGGGCGTTATTGTTGCAGAGGCTCACTGCGCAGAAGGGAACTGGTCATCTTCCAGCGGAGAAGTCGCATTCGAGCAATTGTTGCTATCCTATCCCAAAATAGATGCAGTGTTTGTCGGGAACGACCAGATGGCACTTGCTGTACTACAAATCGCCAACCGCCGAGGCCTACGCATTCCCCAAAATCTCGCCGTGGTGGGGTTCGATAACTTCGCTGAATCGGCTTACTTCTGGCCTGCCTTAACAACCATCAGCCAAAATCATCATGAAGTGGGCTGTCGGGCCGTACAAGAATTGGTCAGCCAGATTGAAGTAAGCCGCCGGGATGAAAAGGTTGAACCACAACATGTTTTGCTTACCTGTGAACTGGTTGTTCGTGACAGTTCAGTTGTTCCATAGCCAGAAAATGCAATCAAATTTTATATATCAGGAGGTCATTGTGATGGATTTAACAGGATTTGATGTATGATTTGTAACCAGAAGCCAGCATTTATATGGCGAAGCAACACTTAAAAAACTGATGTTACGCACCGACCCGCAGGTTCAAGCAGAAAGCGAGCCTGATTTACGAGAACCTGCGGGACGTTTTGCAAAAGGTGAGTCAAGAAAGTGGTGGAGCATTCGCAAGAGATGGCACAAGGGATGACGAGGTCGGGCAAATTGCCGGTGAAGGATATTTTCAAACCGCTGGTGACAACATCGGATGCGATCACCGAACTCTGCCGGGAAGCGAATAATGCTCAAAACTGCATCGGCCTGATTACCTGGATGCACACCTTATCTCAAGTGGTTGATGACCAGCACACAGCCACGGTCACATTACACACCCGCGGCCCGGTGGAGGTAGATATGCCCGCCTACACCTTGCGCGGGTATGCAATACACTGGGCAGTGACTTCACCGGACGGCGGCACGAAATTCTCCGAAGGGGATGTTTCCCTGCCGACGCTGACCCCTGCATCGCGATGGTCGGGAGATTTTCTATTGACCGCACCTGCCGCGGATTACATCGTGACAGTGAGCATTATCCGCCCAACAGGTTTCAATGTGACTGAGCGTTCATATGATGACCAAGGTGAGCAAATTCCATGAAGGTAATTCGTCTGCATGCTCGCGCTGACCTCCGCCTGCACAATGAGTCTGATCCGATTCCCGGCGCAGGCGAGAAAATGTTGCAGGTGAAGGCCGTGGGTATCTGCGGATCGGATCTGCACTGGTTTGCAGAAGGTGGGATCGGCGATGCACAGCTCGAACACCCCCTGGTGCTGGGCCACGAGTTTGCTGGGATCACCAAAGGCGGCCAGCGCGTGGCGATTGACCCGGCCATCCCGTGCAGGCAATGTGAGCTTTGCCAGCAAGGACATCCCAATCTGTGCGAACGGGTGGTCTTTGCCGGGCACGGAGCCCAAGACGGTGCACTGCGCGAATGGATGGCCTGGGATGAAAAAAATATGATCCCCATCCCTGATTTACTGACCTATGCCGATGGAGCCATGCTCGAACCGCTTGGAGTAGCCATCCATGCTGTGGACCTGGCTCATCTCAAGGCTGGGATGACGGTCGGAGTATTCGGCTGCGGAGCGATCGGCTTGCTGATCGTCCAGCTGGCCAGACTCTCCGGTGCGGTAACCATCATTGCAACAGACAGACTCGTCCACCGGTTGGAAGCGGCAGGCAGCATGGGAGCGACGAAAGCCATTTTGGCGGAAGGCGGGGCTGAGATCCAGGAAGTGATGGCGGCAACTGGTGGCCGCGGTGTGGACATTGCCTTCGAAGTTGCCGGAGAGCAGGAGGCGGTCGACACTTCGATCGCTGCGGTTATCCCTGGTGGAAAAGTCATTCTCGCAGGGATCCCTGTTGATGATAGTACATCATTTTCCGCGTCCACTGCAAGAAGAAAAGGGCTGACCATTAAACTCGTGCGCCGGATGAAGCACACTTATCCGCGGGCGATCGAGCTGGTCTCCAGAGGGCTGGTGAATGTGCAATCCCTGGTAACACATCGTTTTCCGCTGGTGAAAGCCGCCGAGGCGTTTGCGGTCGCGCAACGGCGTGAAGGTATCAAGGTCATTATCGAAATGTAGGAGGTAGTTATGAAATGTGCTGTTGGCGTCGATTTTGGCACTCTCTCAGGGCGTGCCGTGATCGTGGATGTTTCCAACGGGAAAGAATTAGCCACCGCCGTGCATGAATATCGCAATGGGGTGATCGACGAGTACCTGCCGGGTACCAATATCCGCCTTGAACCGGATTGGGCTCTGCAAGACCCCAACGACTACATCGAGGTCTTCAAGAACACCATCCCCGCTGTGCTGAAAGAGAGCGCTATTGACCCGGCAGATGTTATCGGTGTTGGGATCGATTTCACCGCCTGCACCATGCTGCCCACCCGGGCTGATGGCACCCCGCTTTGCTTCCTGTCAGAATGGCGGGATAACCCCCATAGCTGGGTCAAACTGTGGAAGCACCACGCCGCCCAACCCGAGGCCAATCAACTCAACACCATTGCCCGCGAAGCTGGATTTGGTAAGATTCTGGATCGCTATGGCGGCAAGATCAGCTCTGAATGGTTCTTCCCCAAGGTCTGGCAAATTCTCAATGAAGCTCCCGAAGTCTTCTCAGCCGCGGACCGTATGCTCGAAGTTGCCGATTGGGTCGTCTGGCAATTGACCGGCGTGGAGACGCGCAACTCCTGCACGGCGGGATACAAAGCCATGTGGTCCAGGACCGAAGGCTTCCCGCTCGCAGCATTCTTCAAAGCGCTCGACCCGCGTCTGGAGAATATTGTGGATGAGAAGATGAAACGAGACATCCTGCCTTTGGGAGCCAAGGCAGGCGGCATTACCGAACAAGCCGCGCAATGGACGGGTTTGAAAGCGGGCACCGCTGTGGCGGTTGCAAATGTGGATGCCCATGTGGCTGTGCCTGCGGCGACCGTCACAGAAAGTCGACGGATGGTCATGATCATGGGCACCTCCATCTGCCACATGGTGGTTGGTGAAAGCGAAGAAATCGTACCAGGCATGTGCGGCGTGGTCATGGACGGCATATTACCTGATAAACCCGGCTTTGAAGCCGGACAATCCTGCGTGGGTGACCATTTCCGATGGTTCACCGAAACCTGCGTACCCGAAATATATGAAAAGGAAGCTCGCCAGCGTGGTATCAGCATCCATCAACTGCTGGAAGAGAAAGCAGCTGCCCAAAAGCCAGGTGCGAGCGGTCTTTTGGCTCTTGATTGGTGGAATGGAAACCGTTCGGTATTGGTGGACGTGGACCTGACCGGTATGATGTTGGGGATGACCCTGCTGACCAAACCCGAGGAAATCTACCGTGCCCTGATCGAATCCACGGCTTACGGCACGCGATTGATTGTGGAAACCTTCCAGAAGAACAAGGTGCCCATCCGGGAATTGGTGGCCACGGGTGGGTTACCCGACCGCAACAAACTTCTGATGCAAATTTATGCGGATGTGACGGGGTTGCCGATTTACATCCCCGAGGCTACCCAAATTGGTGCCGTCGGCTCGGCCATGCATGGAGCAGTCGCGGCCGGCGCTGCCGCGGGTGGGTATGACTCCATTATGGACGCCAGTCTCAAAATGGCTCGCCTGCGTGAAGAGAGCTTCCAACCCAACGCAGAGAACAAAGCCATTTACGATGTGCTGTTTGCAGAGTATGTGACATTGCACGATTATTTCGGCCGCGGTGAAAATAATGTCATGAAGCGGCTCAAGGCGCTCAAAATGCGTCAGTCGCAATAAAAGCGTTTTTATGGTGCATGGATCAAGGTGAACCTCGAGGTGGAATATGCTACTTGATAAATTATGCAGGGAAGTCTGCGAACTGCATCAGGAATTGCCACGCAACAATCTGGTCGCCTGGACCAGTGGCAATATCAGCAGCCGCGACCCGGAGAGCGGGTTGGTGGTGATCAAGCCGAGTGGAGTGATGTACCCTGACCTGACTCCGGACAAGATGGTCGTGCTCGATCTGGACGGAAAGATCATGAAGGGCAAACTGAAACCGTCGTCTGACACGGCCACCCATCTCTATATTTACCGTCAACGACCGGACGTTAATGGCATCGTCCACACCCATTCGCCATTCGCCACGGCCTTCGCAGCAGTAGGCAAGCCCATCCCACCGGTGCTGACCGCCATCTGTGATGAGTTTGGCGGCAAGATCCCGCTCGGCCGGTTTGCCCCAATTGGCGACGAAGCCATTGGCATAGAAGTCGTACGCTCGATTGGCACCAGTCCCGCCATTTTAATGCAAAACCATGGCGTGTTTACGGTTGGCAAGTCGGCCAAGGCTGCCGTCAAGACCGCTGTGATGGTCGAGGATGCGGCTCGCACAGTCTATTACGCGATGCAGTTGGGTGAACTGATCCCCATCCCGGAGGAAATGGTAGCTCGCCTGCACAAACGCTACACTGATAAATACGGACAGTAGTTTCCCATTATTGCATCATAAGGAGAATATCATGTTGGATCTTAAGCAACTCGAAGTCTGGTTTGTAATTGGCAGTCAGCACCTTTATGGCCCAGAGACACTGGAAAAGGTTGCCGAACATTCAAAACAAATGGCGGAAGCATTCAACCTGTCACCGCATATCCCCGTCAAGGTGGTTTTCAAGCCAGTGCTGACGACCCCCGAATCCATCCGCGAATTGTGCCTGGAAGCCAATTCGGCCAGGAATTGCATCGGGTTGATTACATGGATGCATACCTTCTCTCCGGCCAAAATGTGGATCGCGGGTCTGAGTTTATTAAAGAAACCGTTTGTTCATTTACATACCCAGTTCAATCGTGAGATTCCCTGGTCTGAGATCGATATGGACTTCATGAATCTCAACCAATCTGCCCATGGCGACAGGGAGTTTGGGTTCATTGGAACCCGTATGCGCCTGGATCGCAAAGTTGTCGTCGGTTTCTGGCAGGACAATGATGTTCAGGCCAGCCTGGGTGTTTGGACGCGCGCCGCCAGCGCCTGGCTGGATTCTCAGACCGGAAAAGTCGCCCGCTTCGGCGATAACATGCGCGATGTGGCCGTTACTGAGGGCGATAAGGTCGAAGCCCAAATCCAGTTGGGATACAGCGTTTACGGTTATGGCGTCGGCGACCTGGTCAAGGCCGTCAACCAGGTAAGGGACACGGATATTGACCAACTGGTCACGGAATACCTGGACCTCTACGATGTCGTTCCCGACCTTTTGCCGAACGGCGAGAAGCACCAATCTCTGCGTGAAGGGGCTCGCATTGAGCTCGGGCTGCGGCATTTCCTGGAAACCGGTAACTTTAAGGCGTTCACGACCACCTTCGAAGATTTGCACGGGCTGGCGCAACTGCCCGGCATGGCCGTTCAGCGCTTGATGGCGGACGGCTACGGCTTTGGCGCGGAAGGCGACTGGAAAACCTCGGCTCTGGTACGGGCAATGAAAGTCATGAGCATGGGCCTAAAAAAAGGCACCAGCTTCATGGAAGATTACATCTATCACTTCAGCCCTTCGGGTGATAAAGTACTGGGCGCGCACATGCTGGAAATTTGCTCTTCGATTGCTGCCACCAAGCCCAAACTTGAAATCCTGCCGCTCACGATCGGCGGGAAAGCAGACCCAGTACGCCTAATCTTTGACTCACAAATTGGAATAGCGGTTGCCGCCTCCCTGGTCGACTTGGGACAACGCTTCCGGCTAATCGTCAGCGAAGTAGATGTTGTCCCGACCGAAGCGTCTCTGCCAAAACTACCAATGGCACGCGCTCTGTGGCAACCCAGGCCGAATCTCAAGACTGCTGCCGCGGCTTGGATCCTCGCCGGGGGCGCGCATCACACCAGTTTTAGTTATGATGTCACCTCAGAACACATGCAAGACTTTGCCGAGATGGCGGGAATTGAAATGCTGCTGATTGATGAGCATACCCGCTTGTCTGAGTTCAAGAAAGAACTGCGCTGGAATGATTTGTATTTCTCTTTTTTCCGAAATCGCTGATTTGGCTTCTAAGAGAAGTAATCACATTTCCACAAGTTTTTTAAGGACATGACATTCCAGTCAGATTATCAATAGATATGTTTGATGATGAAACATGAGTGATTTTCAAGGTCTCCCTACCCGTATTATGAATAACGGATTGATCAGCCTGGAATATCTCGCCGATGCGGGGCCACGCATTGTCCGGCTCTCAGCGTTCGGGAAAGAAAATCTATTCGCCGATATTCCAACCACGGTGAGTACGCCTTATGGCAATTTCTTCTTTCGCGGTGGACATCGCCTTTGGCATGCCCCCGAGACATTGCCACGCACTTATATCCCCGATAATGATGGCGTTTCCATTGAAGAGCTGACTGATGGCGTACGTCTGAATGGGTCGACCGAGATAGGGACTGGAATTACCAAGGTCATCGAGATTCATCTTTCGGTCGACCAGGCCGCCGTTACGTTGAAGCACAAATTGCGGAATGACAGCCTGTGGCAGGTGGAACTCGCTCCATGGGCACTGACTATGTTCCGGCTTGGCGGAACAGTCCTCCTACCGCAACCGGTTGGTAATGCTGATCAGAATGGTCTATTGAATAATCGCATCCTGGCGCTCTGGCCTTATACTCATATCAACGATCCGCGACTGGTTCTACGGGACGATTTCATCCTTATCCGCGCTGCCCCGAACCCATCTCCCTTTAAGATCGGCTATTACAACACCCACGGTTGGATGGCATATTGGCTAAATGGTATTCTATTCCGCAAGACGTTTGACATATCTTCCGGGGCAGCATATCCAGACGGAGGCTGCAATTCCGAATCATTTTGCAATGACCGGTTCGTGGAGTTGGAGAGTTTGGGATCACTGGTCAGGCTTGAACCCGGTGGAGTAGTGAACCTGACTGAAACCTGGGAACTCTACCCGGGATTGAATGTGCCGTTTCTTTCAGGTGAGATTTGCGAGGTATTGAGTTTGGGGAATAATGGTGAAAATATTATCCCTGGTTCTGTGGTAAGTTTGAAAAGACGAAAATTCCCGGAAAGCCTGTAGAACCGAATGGGTGCACATGGATGTGATAGGCAGTTTTTGCTTACTACAGATCACATATCACTATTCATCGTTGAAACCTGACACACGAACACATGTCAGCAGTTGTACTTATGCTTGATAAACGTATTCCAAAAACTGTATCCAATGGAAATTAAAAAATCCCCGAGAAGGGATATAGAAAAGTGGGCTAGGCAGGATTCATGCATAAATCGGAGCAAGCCGCACAGTGAAAACGGAGTAAGTCGCACGGATTAAACGGAGCATGTCGCACACCTTAAACAGGGCATGTCGAACACTTTTATAGGGGGGAGGAAAGCGCTGGAAATCAAAAGTGCCCCCATGGAGATTCGAATAGCATCCCCGTACGGGGGCTCCAGCTTTAGCCTCGGGTACTCGGAGAGTATGAAAAGGCTGGCAATTATAAGTGCCCCCATGGAGATTCGGATAACATCCCCTCAATGGGGGCTCCAGTTTTATCGCAAAAGACCACCCGGTGGGATGGCCTTGTGAAGTGCCCCCATGGAGATTCGAACTCCAGCTTTAGCCTTGAAAGGGCTGCGTCCTGGTCCACTAGACGATGGGGGCTTATCGAGCGGGGGGATTTTACCATTCCCCTAACCTCAGGTCAAGCGATTTTTCTATATCTTCTTCCGATTGGAGAAGAGCCAGGTTGTACACCTGTTTGCGGTTGAAGCGCTCCCCAAGTTTTTAATGCATAGGCTGGGGATCAAGATGGCAATAGGGGAGGTGGTCTCAGGTTTCAGTCAGTCTCGAGGGATGAGGTTCACTCCACGGTTGGGCGGGGCGAATCGCGCTGCTCCAGTGGCGGGCGCGAGCGGCGCGGCCGCGTAGTTGCCTTGCCTGCATCCGGGTTGAGCAGCATGGACAGCCAGGAGATGGCGCGCTCGTCGTACTCACGCCGCCCGCAGACGTCGCAAATCCAGGCCGGGAAGTTGGGCACGGTGATCAACTCGTCGCTCAACCAGGTGAAGTAGGTGATAAATTGCAGGCGCATTACGCCAGCCTGACAATCGTCGCAAGGGTAGGACTGCTTGGTGGCTATCTCGCTCATTGTCATGCTCCTCGAGCCACAGCTTCGTGCAGGATGTTGATGCCCGCGCTGGCGCCGATGCGGTTCGCACCTGCGGTGATCATCGCCAGCGCATTGTTCAGTGTGCGGATGCCTCCGGCTGCTTTGACCCCCATCTGCGCGCCGACCACGCGGCGCATCAATTCTACATCCTCGACCGTCGCGCCGCCCGGCCCGAAATCGGTGGAGGTTTTGACGAAGTCCGCGCCAGCGGCTTTGCTCAACAGGCAGGCCAGGATCTTCTCGCGACGGCTCAACAGGGCCGCTTCGATAATGACTTTGACGAGCGCTTTGAGCGCGTGCGCTTCGTCCACGACAGCCTGTATGTCTTTCGATACCATGACGTAAGCGGCGCTCTTCAACGCGCCGATGTTCAGTACCATGTCAATTTCGGTGGCGCCGGCTTCGATGGCACCGCGCGCTTCGGTGGCCTTGTACGCTGGCAGGTTGGCGCCCAATGGAAAGGCCACCACCGCGCAAATACCAACGAAGGAACCTCTCAACAGGCCAGCTGCCAGCGGTACGTACGCCGGGTTCACGCATACGGTGGCAAAGTGGTGTTCGCGGGCCTCCTCGCACAGCTTCTTGATCTGGCCGGTCGTGGTATCCGCTTTGAGCATGGTATGGTCAATCCAGGCCGCGATCCCCGCGCCGACCGGCGCTCTCAACGGCGGGGGTGGAGCGGGAAGTTCCCGTTCGTATTCTTTTGCAAGTGCCAGGACCTCTTCGATGTTTTCAGACATGGCTTCCTATGGCGCGGCCAGAACTGGCTGCTCGTGCTTGAGGATCATCCAATCGGTTATCGGCCAATATACCAGCACAGCCTTGCCGACCACGTCATCGAGTGGCAGCAAGCCCCAAGAGTGGGAATCAGAGGAATCATTGCGATTATCGCCAAGCACGAAGAGATAGCCCTCCGGCACACTCCATTGGGCGGTGTATGCGGGCGAGGAAGCGATATACGGCTCTTCGAGCGCTGTTCCGTTGATGTATACTCTCCCATCTTTGACAACCACCTCTTCACCGGGCAGGCCGATGACGCGCTTGATCAAATCTTCCTTCGGGTTGACCGGGAAATGAAACACGATGATATCGCCGCGTTCCGGCTTGCCGAAGCGATAGGCCAGCCGGTTTACCAGGGCAAGCTCATTGTTTTTTAGCGTGGGGAGCATGCTGAATCCATCCACCCGAACGCGCGCCGTGAGGATGTTGATTACCACGAATAACAGAGCCGATAAGAGCAGCGTTTCCAGGATATCGAAGATGAAACTTTTCCATGATGTGGTCGCTGCGCCAGCCGCGGGCTGGGCTGTAATCTCAGGGGAAATCTCAGGGGAAATCTCAGACAAGAATTATTACCTCCGGCACCCATTATGGTAGCCTTTTCGGCTACCATTATAAGACCCCTTAGGGGTTGCGGCAAGGGAAGAATCAAACGCGGCCCCAGGCGTAATAGGTGGGCACGTAGAGCACACGCTCGCCGCGCCGCCAGGCCTCTTCATCCAGTTTTTTCATTCTCTGCAATTTCTTGGCCGGGACGAATCCCGCCAAATCGGTCTCCAGCACCGCCCATTCCAGTTCCCATTCCCCGGGCCTCAGCGGATGCATTCCACGCCCGCGTAAGCTGCCTGTTTCGAGCACCGTTATCCCGGCCCCGGCGAATAGACTGGCCAGCCGTCGCCCCAGATCGGGATCAGCCCCTTGACGCCGCAGGGACTCAGCCTGCCAGCGGCCCAGCGGCCTCAGTTCCTTGGGTCGATCCACGCGCCCGGCGTAATCCGGCTCGGCCAGCGCCAGCACGAATCCTTCGGGTCGCGTCACGCGTCGCATCTCGCGCAAGGCTTGCAGGGGATCATGCACCCACAACAGGAGGAAATGACAGAAGGTGATATCGAAAGAACCGGCGGGATACGAAAGCGATAAGGCGTTTCCGCAGACGAGCGCCGCGCCTGGAGCATGGAGGCGCGCCTCGACCAGGCGAGCAGGCTCCAGGTCCAGCCCGTGGACGGTGGCCTGGGCCGGTAGCTCGGCCAGCAACGCGCCCGTCCCGCAGCCGATTTCGAGAATGCGTCCGGCGCGCTTCAGTCCTACCTTATCGAAGGCATACGCACGCAGTTCGCGCGTCCAATCCGCCTGTTGGGAAAAGCGCGCGTGCCAATCCATTTTCCTCACCCCTCTCCCCCCTCTCCTAGGGAGAGGGGCAGGGGTGAGGGCGTTCCCCAATGTAACACGAATGCCACCTGCTCGTCGGTTTCTGGTACATATGGGAAAAAATCGAACTGCTCGGAGGAACGGTAGAGCTCTTTCAGGCGTTGTAAAGCGGTCTTGCCGTCCAGCCCTAGATGCACCAGGTAACAGCCGACGACCGTACCGGTTCGACCAACGCCTCCATGGCAATGGATGTAAACCTTGCGCCCCTGTGCGATGGCTGTGTCAATGGCTTCGAGGATGGCAGCCATCGTTTCCGAAGACGGCAGGCCTTTATCCTGGATCGGGAAGCGCTGGTAGTGGATGCGACGATCACGATTATTCGCTTCTTCCATCAAAATGGGTGGGTAAGGAGGAAGTTCGCCCTCGGTCGTCAGGTCGAGGAACGTGTCGAAACTGGCGTCGAGGAAGGCGGCCAGGCGTTGCCGGGTCTGCTCTTTGTCCCGGCTGCCGGCGTACTCTCCGGCCAGGAGCTTGCCCGGCACGACCCAGTAGGATGCGGGGGTGGGACGGTAGAGGTCGGTCATTTATGGCTGGTTGAAATAGGTGCACACCCGGCCGATGATCACGTCCCGCAATCGGGCGAGTTCAGGCCAATCGTAGAAGAATAGGATTTTCTGCTCCGCAATGGGTTCGCCGGCCGGTTTGGGGTCAAGGATGAAGAACATCCACGACTCAGCGATATCTTTCTCCGGGCTGGTCACCGCGTAGTCGGTCACGAATTGAACCCGATGGGCTTTGTAGAAATTGTAGAGGTGATTGTCGCGCGTCTCATCGTTTTCTATCGCGTTGATCTGTTCCCATTGGGCATAGATGTCTGGCCAGAAGCGCTGGTAGAAGTTTTTGATGCGGTGACAACGAAAAAAGCAACCGCCAGGATTAAGGCCGAGAATCTTCTATTCGGCATCAGGATAACTGTATTCACTCACTTGCTACCGAATATTCTTGTACTTATTCGCGTCATTCGCCAATTCTGGTAGCCCAATGGCTACCATTCGCGGCATTCGCGTTGAAAAGGTCTGGGAATGAGTTTATCTAATCAGCAACTTGACGATATCGGCCGCGTCCTTGACCAGGCCGGGGCAATTCTTTTCGAAGACCTTTTTTTCGCGCGCCTTTTGGAATTCTTCGGATATGCTGATGTCATAGCCAACCAGCTTACGGCAAATGATCGAGCCGTGTTTTTCCTCGAAGCGATGGATGAATTCCTGTGAAATCTTGTAGATCTCTTCCTTCTTTTCAGGAGTGGTCGTGCCGTGCTTCAGGGCGATGACCATCAGCGCGCCGGTTACCGCGCCGCACACCTCGCCCTGGCGGGCAACGCCGCTGCCGAACGGCGAGGCAATTTTGAGCGCCAAATCCTCTGCGATGCCGAACTGGGCTGCAAAAGCCGAGAAGACGGATTGCGAACAGGAAAAGCCCTGGCTAAAGCGGGTAAGGGCAATTAGGGTTTGATCGTTCATGTTTCTGCAA
Organism: Anaerolineales bacterium; assembly: GCA_022865905.1. Classification (GTDB taxonomy): domain Bacteria; phylum Chloroflexota; class Anaerolineae; order Anaerolineales; family Villigracilaceae; genus CG2-30-58-95. The sequence continues at coordinate 22,776 of JALHUM010000328.1, forward strand.
GCTCCTCCCCATAGACGAATAAATCGTTGATGGATTGCCGCTTGTAATTGCGGAGAATCGCTTCGCCGAAGACCGCTCCGATCGAAAGAACGTGTAGTTTCGGGTGGCGCTTTTCGGGTGGGATGTATACCGTATCCGTGGTCACGATTTCGGTGATCTGCGGGACGGCGGCCAGTCGCTCCAGACCTCCGTGCACAAAGACGCCGTGCGTGCAGGCCACCCAAATTTCCTGGATGCCTTGCTCGATCATAATCCGGCTGAGTTCGAGGATGGAACCGCCCGTAGCGATCTCGTCGTCGTAGATCAGGGCGCAGCGGTAACCCTGGATCGGGTGGCCGACCAGGCCGCTGATAACCACTTCTATATCTGACACGCGTTCCTTGTTCCCCGCCGCGACGGGAATGCCCAGGCTCTTGGCAAAACGAGCCGCCGACTTGGCATGTCCCATGTCCGGCGCGACCACGATTGTGCCGGTCAGGTCATGTCCCTCGAAATGTTGATGAAAGACCGGGCGGCTGGTCAGGGGGTCAGCAGGGATGTTGAAGAAGCCGTGCACCTGCGGCGAATGCAGCATCATGGTCATCACGTGGGTCGCGCCGGCCGTCTCCAGCAGATCGGCGACCAGCCGGGCAGTGATCGAGATGCGCGGCGCGTCTTTCTTATCCGAGCGGGCGAAGGAGAAATAGGGGATGATGGCGTGTACTTCCTTCGCCGAGGCTGAACGGGCGATGTCCAGCATCATCAGCAGTTCCACAAGATTGTCGTTCACGGGCGGGGTGAGCGACTGGACGATGAAAACGATGCGCGAGCGTACGCTGGTGCCGAGCTGGATGTACAGGTTGTCGTTGCTGAAGCGCGTGATGAGGGTCTTGTCGAGCGGCAATCCCAAGTAGTCGGCGATGTCGCCAGCCAGCTTAGGATGAGAACTGCCGCTGAAAAAGCGGACTTCTTCCGGGTCGAGACCTTTTACTGGCATAATCATCACCATATTCCTGGCAGGAGCCGGTAACGGACGCGGGCGGCGTAATCCTTGTAACCTTCCAGTTCGTTTTGCAGCGTGCGATCCTCCAATGCCGTGCGGACAAACAGGTTGACCACCAGTAGTGCCATCGGGATGCAGGCCCACAGCGAACCGAGGGCGATTGGGATGGTGATGTACGAAACCAGCAGGCTGGCATATCCGGGATGGCGGACGAAGCGGTACGGTCCACCGGTCTGGACGGTATGGCCGCGCTCCTTTTGAATGCGGACGATAGTGGAGAAAAACTTGTTCGAAGCCATTGCCCAGGTGAAGAGAGGGTAACTCAACCCCAGCAGGACAAAAGCGGTAATCTGAACCTCGATCCTGATCCCGCCCGGCCAGCCGAAACGTTCATCCAGCCCGGCCAGGATGAGGATGAAAAGCCCGCCGAAGGCGCCGATACCGCCGATGACTTTGTCCCAGCCTTTGGCCCCCTCACCGATCTGCGAGCGTTCTTCCACTAGCTCTTTATGATGCGGCAGGAGGACGAAAACATTGAAGATCAGGAATGCCAAGTACTCACCCAGATACGCCCAGGCATTCCACCAGTCCCATTTCCAGACGGAGGCGAACAGGGCTATGGCCTGGAGCAGGACGAGGAACCCGATTTGAACAAGACGTTTGCGGATGGCAGGAGTTATTTCAGAATTCTCCATTCAGGAAATCAGGAGGCAAGGTCACTTCTGCAGGCCAGCATAGAATTCAATCATTCTCTCGAAAACGTAATCGCCTACCGCCAGATCACGATTCACCGTCATGTGGTTTTTATCAGGGGCATGGAATAATTCCGCAGTTGCGCCCGCGTCTCCCAGCGCGGCGGCGAGGGCTTCTGCCTGCGTCTGCGCTTCCTCACGCGCCCCGGCGTAGATCAACAGGAAAGGTGGGATGTTCTTACCCGCGGCGACATGATACAGCGGCGAAGCATCTATCCAAACAGCCGGGTCGGTGCCGAAGGCCGTCTCGTATAGTTCCTCCACGCCGCGAGTGGGAGAGTTGATGCGGGTGGGAATGTCATACCCGGCACCATCCAGGGGCACCACGCCCTTGATTACGCTCAAGTCGAGGCCGTGAGCCTGGAGGCGGCGTTCATCGGTTGCGACCAGGGCAACGATTTGCGCTCCGGCGGAATGGCCGAGCAGGAAGATCTGCTGCGGGTCGCCACCATAAGAGGCGATGTTGTTATACACCCAGGCAATCGCCGCGGCCACGTCTTGCACGTGGATGGGGTGCATCACTGCTGGCGACAGCCGGTAGTTGACGCTGACGAACACATAACCGGCGGCGTTGAATGCCTCCGGCTTGGAATCCACGCCGGATTTATCACCTTGTGTCCAGCCGCCGCCATGCACGAAGACCAGCACTGGCGCACTCGATGCCCCTGCCGGTACGTAAGTATCCAGCGCGTTCAGGTTGGGATCAGCATCGGGTGCATCCAGGTAGACGATATCATGGTAAACCGCCTCTTCCTGTAGCGCGGGCGTCGGGCTGGCAGGTTGCTGAGCGCTGAACCGGCAGGCGATGAGGACGTTGGCCGGGAGCAGGGCGAGGAAACCAATCTGGATGAGGCGTTTACGGATGGCAGGGGTCATGTTTCTTCCTTATGCTTTCTGCGGGGTTTCGCGAAGCATCCCCGAAGGGGGCAATCCCACCGATGAGTGTTATTGCTTATAAATCATCTCCCACGGGTCTTTTAGGAAATTTCCTAGGATCTTATCCGCCTTGCCTTGCGCCGGGAGCACGTCACCATCCGGCTCGACGTAGAGCCAGGCCTTGCCCGCGCCATCTATAACGCTGTCCTCGGCGGTCTCGTGCGCCACCGGGTTATCGGCAGAGTAAGGAACCGGCAGATCGAATTTGACCGAGAGGCCCAATTCGGCGGCGCGCTGGCGCAGCCTGGCGAGATCATCTTTGAGGGAAGCATCGGAGGCGCTCAAGGAGAGGCTCTTGACTTCCAGTTTTGCCAGTCTTTCGAGGATACTCCTCCCCTTCTTGACGTTCTGCGGCGTGACGGTCAAATGCACGGTGGTGAACAGGTCTTTGGGTATGATCGTCTCCAGCGCCTTCCAGGAGGCCTCGTTCTCGGGCTGGAGGATGAAGAGCAGGTGGTCAAGCCCGGTTTGGAGCAGTAATTGGAGGTATTTCTTATCGGTCAGTTTAAGCCCGTCCGAAAGCAGGCCACAGACCTGACCGTTCTTCTCAGCGTGGGCTATCAGCGCGGGCAGATCCTCGCGCAGGGTCGGCTCGCCGCCGGTAAAGATGACGTGTGGAATGCCGGCTGTCCATGCTTTGTCCATGATGGTCTGCCATTCCTCGGTGGTCAACTCGCGGTCGACGCGCTTGGTGGGGGCGTATTCGGCCTGGGTCGCGGCGGGCAGGCGATAGGTCAGGGCGCAGTCGAGGCGCAGGGGGGCAGTCAGGGCTTGCGAATGCGGCGCGACCCGCTCGAAGTCGAGGTACGTGACCGGGTCGAGGTCCGGGGTGTGGATCATGGTGCGAATGCGTTCCGTAAAATCCAAGAAATCCTGTTTGGCCGTCGCCCGGCTGACGCGATAACGCCTGGCGAGCTGATTGACAGCCTCGTCGGGGGCCGTGCCCTTGATCATGTGATAGGCGTACTCGGCTGCGGTCGGATTGAGGTGCAAGACAGTCGCCGCGTTGACGATCAAAATGCCGGAGCCATCCGGCTGCATACGCAGATGCAGCCGGTAGGCGGGTTCGTCAGGTTGGGATTGGTAATGGTGCGTGCCGGCCGGCAGCGGTTGGGTGCGGGTGAATTGTTCGCGCAGGAAATTGATAATGGAAGACATAGGTGCTCCTTTTCCGATTTACGATTTCGGATTTACGAGTGATGATTATTCGCGGATAAAGTTCGGCATTTCAAAGGGGATTTCAATGGATAGCTCGACAAAACCGGTATAGACGCCATCCTTATACCAGGGCGTCTGGTAGATTAGTTTCTTCTTGCCTTTCTTTTCGATGGTGTACACGTTTTTCTGCTGCCTGTCCAACATGCGTTCCAGTTGACTGCGGGCGGGTTCGGGATGGCAGTCGAGCACGTTCTTGCCGATGAGACCGCGCCCGCCATCCTCGGCGAATGTCCCGGCCGCCTTGTCGTTCATCTCTAGGATGATGCCATTTAGATCGCAGACGGTGATGGCAGCGGGGAATTCCTTGACCCAGGAGCTATCGTTAGCATTCATAATCACCTTTTCCTGATAAATGTAGTGGCGACTTTAGTCGCTTCTTAGCCGAACGACTGAAGTCGTTACTACGTTTTAGTGATTTACTGAGGCTACTTGCGCATGTAATGTGGCATTTCTTCCGGTACTTCAAAGGAGATTTCGACGAACCCGGCGTATTGTCCTTCCTTATACCAGGGAGCCTGATAGAAGAAGCGTTTCGCGCCATTTTCGGTGTTGTAGTAGGCATTCGAGAGATGTTTAGCCATCATGCCTTCAAGTTTGGCGCGTGAGGGTTCGGGGTGGCAGTCGAGCACATTCGAGCCAAGCAGGCCGCGCCCGCCGTCCACCGCGAAGAGCGACTCGGCCTCAGCATTCATTTCGAGGATGACGCAGTCCGCGCCACAGACCATGATCTCAGCGGGAAGTTCTTTGGCCCAGGAGTGGTGTGGATCGGTCATGGACTCTCCAAAACGGAAATGGGTAACGAGCAATAAGTGCCGAGTGACGGGAAATGAATGTCAGGTCAACTCGGTACTTGTTTTTTATTACTCGGAAACTGCAGCGGGCAGCCACCGCCGCACTCGGCCAGCAGGAGACAGCCGCTGCATTTTTCGGGTAATCCTTTCCGCTCGCGAAGCTTGATTGCCAGTTCATGATTCCAGATGGTATCCCACTCATCCGTGAGCAGGTTGCCCAGTTGGTGATAATACGACTGACAGGGAAGCACGCCGCCATCCGGCTCGACGCACATGTTGTAAAGAGCAGCGGTGCAGCCCTTCACGCCCAAATCCAGCGATATCGGATCGAAGCCGCAGTATTGCGTCGGCGTGTACCAAATCAGGTGCTGGTTGTGCGCTTCGGTCTTGGCGCGGGCGATTTTCAACAGCGGCGTCAGTTCGCGCTCCGGCAGGCCAGTACCAACTTTGGCGCCGCGGCCGGAGTAGATCAACGCATTCAGGCCGACTGTCGGGACGCCAAGCTCGCCCAGGAAATCGAGGGTAGCTGGCAGCGTGGAGAAGTTGTCCCGCAGCATGGTCGTGTTGGTCATCACGTACAACGGACTGGCGAGAACGTTGCGAATGCCTTTGACCGTCTGCTGGAAAGCGCCTTTGGCGCGCACCATCCGGTCGTGGATTACGGGGTCGTGCGATTCGAGCGTGATCTGCACGTGGTCAAGTCCGGCCTCAATCAATTTCTCCACGTAGCGCGAGTCCGAGAGGCGGCGGGCGTTGGTGTTCAGGCCGGTGATCTGCCCGTTGCGCTCGGCGCGGGCAATGAGTTCGGGCAGATCGTCGCGCAGGGTCGGCTCGCCGCCGGTGAAGATGATGTGCGGGATGCCAAGCTCCCAGGCTTTGTCGAGGACGCACTTCCAATCGTTGGTAGGGAGTTCGCCCGGACCTAACCCCCCGTTCCCCCCTTCCCTTGATGGGAAGGGGGGCGCAGGGGGGATAGGTCGCACATTATAGCAATGCGCGCAATCGTTGTTGCAGCGGTAGGTCAGCGCTAGGTCGAGGCGGTACGGCGCCGAGGGCCGCGCCGAGAACGGGGCGGTGACCTCTAATTCCAGGTCGTGGATCGGGCAGGCACCGTCGGGGCGAAGCAATTCAGAAATCTGCAGGCGGAAGGATAAAATATCTTCGTTTACTTGTTTCCTTGCTACTCGATATTTTTTTACTGTCGTTATGCCAATTTCATCATCCTGCTTGCCTTCTAGTATCATCCAAGCCATCAACGCCGCGGTCGGGTTCAAGTGCATGATGCGGTTGGCGTTGACGATCAGCGTGCCGTGCCCATCCGCGTCGAGGCGCAGATGGACGCGGCTCTTCTCGTCACCGTCCTCGCGGCGGTAATGATACAAGCCAGGTTCGGGGTGCGGCGTGCGAGGAGCGGGCTTGAACAAGTTCATCATATTACCTATAACTGGTCGCTGAATACTGATTACTGGCTATTATCTTCCTCCCCCCGCACAGGCGCAGGCGCAACCGGCGCAGGCGCAGGCGCAGGCGCAGGCGCGGCCACCGCCACCGCCGCCACCCTTCCAACTGCTGCTGGAGGAGGTCTTTGGAACTGGGTTGGTGCGGTTGGTTACACCGGAGGTGAAGGCGCTCACGTCGCCGATGATCTTGCTGGAGAAGTTTTGCACGCCGCCGACCACGGAGGCGGCGAATGTGGCGCCGGGCAGGGAGGATCGCCCGCCGGTTGCTGCTGGGGTAATCGAGCCTACCTTGGGAGCGCCGGTCGTCACAGGCCGGAAGGTCGGGTCGTAGCGTCCCCACCACATCGGAATGAAGATCGGCCCGGTGAAGGCGCGCCGTGTGCGCTCGTCATAATCCTTGTCGAGCATGGTCCATTCCAGCGCCTCCTCGTACATCTGGCTCTTGACCTCGGGTGTGCCGGCCGCTTCGATCTGCTGCCAGGCGCGTTCCATGATGCTCTTGTAGTATGAAATCGATTCCTTTCGGCTGAATCCTTTCATCTTGTCGCCAACGGATTTGACCAGGTTGACGGTCATCTCTTGCAGGCCTTTCTTGGGTATATTGTTCGGGTCGCTGAAGGCCTTCAGGAAATCTTTTTCGTACTCGTGCAATCCTTCCGGCAGGGGTTGAACGACCTGCAACTTGAGCGGGTCGCGGGTGATGACCGAGGCGGCGTTCTTCTTGACCACGCTGAACAGGATCATGGTCATCACCTTGTCGAGCGGCTGTTCCATCAGGATGGCAGCTTCGACCGAGGTAAGGCCGCGTTTGACCCCGTGCCCTTCGATGGAGATTTTGGGCGGCAGGTATTGCATCTTGCGCCGCCGCCCATTGATCGCGCTCAAGAGCGGTACGCCGACGAAGAACAGGCCGCAGCAGGCGAAGAAGGCGAAAGAGGTGAGTGTATCCGCGCTGATGCCCAATTGCTCCCAAATCGAAGGTTGGACAATCGCCGAAGCAGGCACATACTGCTTGGGAAAGGACATGCCGAACGTGTATTGGGTGTAGCCGTTGGCGTCCGCGCTGTGCCAGGTATAGGTAACGCGATTCTGGTTGTCGTATGCCGCCTGGGGCGCATCGTTCCCCGGCCAGCCGCCGCTCGGATTGTGGTAACGCGGCTCACCTGGTTGCATGTCCGGCGGCAAATGGAAGACAACTGTCAGGTCGGTTGCGCCGTGCGCCGTAGTCCAGTATGCTGGCGCGAATTCGCCGCTGGCGTATGTTTTTGGCTCGTTCGTGTCGTTGTAGAGCATGTTGGTGATTCGCCCTACAGCAACGTGGACGTGGCCCGTGTCTCCAGGGCGGATGGCATACGCGCCCATATCCACCGAAAACCCGTAAGGCCCATCTCCCTGGAAGTCCGACGAAATGGACAGCGAATTACCGTCCACGTCAGCCGTGATGCTGCTGAAATCGTAATTGCTATTCGGCATACCCACGTCCACGAAGTCAATCACGTGTGCGCCAGGGTCATTGGTAAATACGAAGTAATAATCCAATGAAAGCGTGCCGTCGCTATTCCAGAATACGTGGACAATTTCCTGGTTGAGGTTGAAGGAATATTCCTGGGCGGCCGCGCTGGTTGTCGTTACCAGCAAGAGGACGGTGACGAGAAGAAAAATAATTCGTTTCATTGCTACCTCCTGAAATTCATGTCACGTGTCACCCTTCAGGCTTCGCCCTCGAGGCAGGCGTGACACATGACACCTGAACACTTGACGCTCTTTTACCACTTCGGCTCTTCTGTCAGTTGATAGATCGTATTGCAATACGGGCAGGTGACCATCGGCGCGCCATTGACCAGTTTGATGTTGTCGGCGGTCAGCTCACCGCCGCAGGAACGGCATTTCATGGCTTCGATCTTGGTCTCGCCGGGCAGATCAATTTTCAGGGTGACGTTCTGCGCGGTTTCCTGTTTTGTTTTGCGCGCGGCAAGAATGATCAATGCGATCCCGCCTACGAGCGCGATAGCGCCAACGCACATTCCGGCACTTCCAACCTCTGTTACACCTTGTGCTCCGCCAGAAGCGCCAAGGAGAATAAAGCCTCCCACGCAAATGCCAGCAGCGGCCAGGAGAAGAAGAATTACTGCGCCGACATACATCCAGGTTGTAGGTTTCATGCTTGCCTCCGTATAATCTAAGGTGATATACGTTCCAAGATATGCAACGGTTTAAATCAGAAAGTATCCAAGAATCTAGAATACGGGAACGCCTGCCAGGAGATCCTTCTCGGCGGTCAGATCGCTGGTGGTGATCACGCCTCTTTCACCACGCGCCAGATATTGCACAGCCTCGCCGACCTCGAAAGTGCTGGCCCAAAATACCTTCCGCTGACCGGTAACGAATTGCTTGCCTCGTTTCAACCGCGCCACCAGGTCCCGCCGGTCGAGCAGGATGAGGTCCGACCAGGTTGCGCCGCGTCGTTCGTAGATGCGCGCCAGGGCGATCTTCCCATCCGGTGCATAATGCACGGCCTCGATCACTGCATCGAATTTCGGACGTTTCATGTCGCTGATTCCTCCGTTACAATTTTACTGCGCTTTGGCTGATTTAACATAACCGCCGAGAGCCTGAATGGTCTCGGCGGTCTCAGTCGGGGTGGGCGGACTCGTTGAGCCCGTAGGGCGAAATCCCCGAAGGGGAAACCGCAGACCACCTCCTTCGGCGGCGAAAGCAGTCGGGGTGGGCGGACTCGAACCGCCGACCACCGCGTCCCAAACGCGGTGCGCTGCCAACTGCGCTACACCCCGGCGGATGTGAGTATAATGCGAACTATGCGTGGAAGTCAAGCGGCTCTTGTACTTGTTTCAGCGGTTCTTGCCGGACTTTCAGCCTGCGCGCCGGTTGTGACGCCGACTCTCCCCGTTACTTTTTCACCCTCCCCCCTTGTCTCGCCGGTTTCTCCAACCTCCGCGCCCTTGCCCCTTTTCACCCCCTCTCCTATGACCGATTGTCTCGCCATCCCTGCTCAGGTCGAGACCGATAGCCTGCCCAGCCAGAGCCTGGCAGAGACGTTGGAATTCATCATCTACTTGCCGCCTTGTTACGATGAGCATGTCAGCCAGCATTATCCCGTGCTTTATCTTTTACACGGCCAGACCTATACCAACGACCAGTGGGTGCGCCTCGGCGCGCCTGCCACCGCTGACCGGTTGATCGCGGCAGGTGATGCGCCGCCGTTCATCATCGTCATGCCCCACGACCCCTCATGGAAGCAGCCGACCGAGTACGGCTTTGCCGAGGCCTTGACCGAGGAACTGATCCCCTACGTGGATGCCCATTATCGCACCATCGCCTCCCGCGAGCAGCGCGCCATCGGCGGGCTTTCGCGCGGCGCGGGCTGGGCCATCCATTTTGGCCTGACCCGACCAGACCTGTTCGGCGCGTTCGGCGCGCACTCGCCGGTCGTCTTCTGGACCGACGGGCCGCATCTCGGCGAATGGCTGAAAGCCATCCCGCCCGAATCCCTGCCGCGTATCTACCTCGACATCGGCGACAACGACCGCGAGTTGGAAACCGCGCTCGAGCTGGAAGATATCCTCGATCAGCAGAACATCCCCCACGAATGGCATCTGTATCCCGGTTTCCACGAGGAGTCCTACTGGCAGGCGCACGTGGAGGAATACCTGCGCTGGTATGCGGCAGAGTGGCATTGAAAAGTTGATTGACGGAGTCCAACGTCTCCCGACGTTGGAATAGTTTGGCGGAGATTCAAGAGCATATACACCAGGAACATCGTCCGTGATGTCATATATGATATAATTACCATGAGACAAGGAACCTAAAATATGACACGCTATGCCCTGAACTTACCATTCAACCTGAAACGCGAAGCGGAAGATTGGGCCTCGCGCCAGGGGGTTTCTCTAAACCAGTTCATCATGTGGTCGGTCTCGGAAAAAGTCGCTTCCCTGCGCCAGCAATTGGATGATCCCAATTTTCCGGGCATCACCTACCGGCGCGGGGCGTCGGGCTGGGTGACGCCTGTGATACGCGGAACCGGGATCCGCGTGCAAACCATTGCTGTCGCTGTGGAACAGTTGAAAGCCACGCCCGAGGAGGTCGCCGCGCAATATCCGCTGGAATTTTCACAGGTGAAGGAAGCCCTGGCCTTTTACCAGGCTCACCGCGCCGAAATTGACGCCAACATCCGTTACGAAAACGAACTGGAAAACCAGCGTGACTAAACCGCGCCTGCACCTGGATGCGGACACATCCGATGCTGTGCTGGCCGATGCTCTTCGGAAACGCGGCCATGATGTAACCCTTACCCCCAACGAGTGGATGCCGCTGGATGCGCATGATGATGTGCAATTGCTGGGCGCAACAGCGCAGGGACGCTGTATTTTCACCTTTAATGCGCGTGATTACGTTTCGCTGGCGAAGCGCTACCCCCACCACGGTGGGATCATTATCTCTTCCCAACAACCTATGCCCGAACTGCTCAAAGCGCTTGACACGCTCTTGTCCGAGACTGAAGCGGACGGCTGGCCGGGA
>JALHUM010000329.1 GCA_022865905.1 Anaerolineales bacterium
CGTAAAATCGGCTGGTGAGGCGATTGCGCGCATTTTCTTGAAGTGTTCGAGGACAGCATGCGTATACCTGTCACAACGCGACCATGAGCTGATGAGAACTAGGCTGTGAACTTTCTCGGGGTAGGCGAGCACTAACTCCTGGGCGATAGCGCTTCCCATGGAGATGCCAGCTACCCTTGCGTTTTCAACACCTAATACTTGCATCAATCCTGCTGTATCATCCGCCATCATTTTAGTGGTATAAGGACCTTCAGGCTTGCTCGAATCACCTGCGCCCCGATTATCCATCAAGATGCAGCGAAAGCGTTTCTCGAAAAAGGTGGCATGATCCTCCCATAGACCACCAGGGGCTCCTAAACCCATGATCAATATCAGTGGATCACCGCTGCCTCGTACTTCATAATGGATCTTGATCCCATTTGAGAGAAGGGTTGGCATATTTCCTCCTTGATAAATATTCTATCCTTTCCCGTTGCCTTGAATCGGCGCTGCTGCTTCTCAGCCTGTGTTGAGCCATTGACTTTTATGATCTGAGTGACATAACTACTCAGGCAACTGGCCGGTAACCTCCATCACCAGGTCGCGTAGGTATATAAAAGCTTCTGAGCAGTATCGCGGCAGGTTTTCAGGATCTACAACCTCCAGTTCAACCGCGAGCGCTCCTTTGTAGTTAATACCGTGCAGTTCCTCGATATACCCGCGCAGGTCGATCTCCCCTGCACCCAAAGGCACGGATTGAGCCCCTATATGATCCTTTACGTGAAAGTTGTAGATACGTTCAGGAAAACGATGGATCAGTTGCTTCCAATCCACCCCGGCAGCGTGGAAATGCCCGGAATCGAGCGTGATGCCCACCTTAGGGGACTCTATCTGGTCGAAAATGGTGGCGTAGTCGTCGATGTCCTGGATTTGTGAGCCGTAATGCGGCTCCAGAGCCAGCCTGACCGGCAGGTGCTCGACCAGTGGTAGCAGTGCCTTGATCCCGGCGATGGTTGGCTCGAGACCTCCCTCGCGGCGCGGGCGTCCTGTGATCACCACCAGCGGGCTGCCCAATTGGTGGGCGGCTTCGAAGAGCCGAGACCGGTAGCCGGCCGACCGCAACGCGTCTCGCAGCGAATCGGTTGGGATAGCCGCTCCAAATACCTCAGTGCAGCGCTTGAGCCCTACCTCTTCTGCGCTGGCCTTGATCAGGTTGAGATTGACCCAGCGCGTCATTCCCGGCCACCAGAAGAGCGGGCTTTGCGCTGCCCAGGCCGTGTAACCGATCACCGGCGCCAACGAAAAGCATTCCTGGATCTCGTCTTTACCGGGAATTCTTGTCGCGCAAGTCGTACACGAAAGAATAAAATTGCTCATCTTCTCATTTTTCCCTCATTCCCACGGTTTAACCACTACCTTGGCGCACTGCCCGCTGGCCAGCAGCTCGAATCCCTCCTGGATGCGGCTCATCGGCAGCAAGTGACTGACCAGCAGGTCAATCAGCGGCGACTGCTGGACCACCTGCATCACTTGGGGATAATCCCCCAGGTTATACAGCCAGGACCCCGCCAGGGTCAGGCCCTTGCGGATCAGGTCCGGGCTGGCGCGAACGACCAGGTCGTCGTTCGATTCGCCGACACAGGCCACTCGGCCCCGGCGGCGCACCGCATCGATGCACAGGCGCTGCGAAGACAGCTTGCCGGAGCAGTCCACGGCGCAGTCTACCCCTTTCCCCCCGGTCAAACTCCGGATTTTTTCAACCACGTCCGCCTCGCCAGGATCGAAGACGGCTTCAGCGCCCATCTCCAACGCCCGTTTTTTTCGCCAGGGTACCGGTTCTACGCCAATCACCCGCGTGCCGCGGAAGCGGGCATTCACCACCGCCCCCAGGCCAACCGGCCCCAGACCGGTGACCAGCAGGGTGTCTGAGACGCCAATCCCAATCGCCTGGAAGGCGCCGAAAGCGGCGCCGATGCCATCGATCGCCAGCGTGGCGTGCTCGTACGATACGCCATCGGGGATAGGCAGCAGGCGCCTGTCCGGCGCAAGCGTGTACTGCGCAAAGGTACCCATGCCGGTCTTCGAGCCAATGAACTGCTCGAAATCGTAATTTTTCTCGCAGTAAACCGCGTCCCCTGCCAGGCACAGCGGACATTTTCCACAGGGAAAGCCGGGCAGAATGACTACCCGGTCGCCGATTTTGGCCGTTCCTGGTTGCGCTACTGCCACCACCTCTCCTACCCCTTCGTGACCACCTAAATTCAATTGGCGCCCTAGCAGGTAGGACTTATATTCCGTACATAACGCCGAAGCGTGGACTTTGACTAAAGTCCAATCTTCCTTGGGTTGGGGATCAGGGACTTCTATTAAGCCGGCTCTACGCTCACCCAGGATGACAACCTTTTTCATATAACTTATCCCTTCGATTGGACACGGGTTAGGGTTGAATTGGTATTTAATCCGTAATTTAAACGTTTATATAAACGTTTAAATGGATCTTATCACGACATTTTGTGAAAGTCAACTTAAGAATCGTGTTCATGGACTGTACCTTTGACCTTTTCAATCGGCAACTTGGCAAGGATGGCTTCCAATGTTATATTCAATTCGGCTCTGCTCTGCGTGGTGGTTTTAGTGTTGCAGCTTAAATTTACCACGTCTGAGCAGAGCTTTTTCCTTCTCACCTATTTGTGGGTAATCACCAGGGAATGATATATTGGAGTCATTTCTAGAGTATCATAGGATCACGCAAAGGTCTTAGAAAAAATTATTATAATAGGGATTTTGTCGTCTGAAGGACCCCGAAGATGAGAGACTTTAAATGACGAACAATACTGTAATAGCCATTTTACCCATTGGAGAATTAAATTCCGATCCCACCCGACACGCATATGAATCGATCATCGGGGTCTTCAATCATCTGGATACGATTCTTGTGATTGCCGACCCTGTGTCCGATGAAACAGGAGTCGGCCATTCCGTTGAGAAATTAATCGGTAAGACTCCCGATCTCCTCCTCATAATACCGTTGCGTGGTTTAAGTGCACAGATAATTGAAAAGGCTGTGATGATGAGCCAGGTACCCTGTTTGATCTGGCCTATCCAGGGCAGTTTCGCACTCCCAAGCAGCACCCTGGCTATCGGAGCATTAAGAGCATCGGGTATTCCAGCCGAGTTGTTTTATGCTCCCCCAGATTACCCGCGTTCGATTGAAAAACTCCAGAGCATCACAAGAGCCGCAACAGCATTTTCTCGTTTACGGAAGAGCCGCATCGGCGTAATTGGTAAGCTTTTCCCGAACCTTGTTTCATGCCGGTATGATCCACAAATTGTAAGTGCCAGGTTTGGCACGGCTGTTATTCCGATCGATTTTCAAGAGATTCGCGATAGCTTACAGCGTGCACGACACAACTTATCTGAGGTTGAGCAATTGCACCAGGAAATCGCCAGTTCTTATGAAGCCAATCCTGATGATACGCAGTTCCTAGATGCAGGCATCCAGCTTCATCTGGTGCTAAAACAAATTGCTCAGGAACAAAAAATTGATGGGTTTGTAGCTGAATGCTGGTCAGGCTTTCCGAAGGAACTCGGATTGAATCCCTGCTTGGGATTTATCGAGGATGAATATTCGCTTGCCTGCGAAGGAGATGTTATGTTGTGCATCTCGTTAATGATCGTCCGATATCTTACCGGTGCCAGTGCTTACAACGGTGATCTTTTTGATTTGGACCTGGACGGGTTCCTCACACTGGTTCACTGCGGTGCTCCGGCAACCCTTGCTTTATATAAAAAAGATGTAGTGCTTTCCCAATCTCAGCTCGCCAAGGAACGGGGATTTGTTACAGTTACCTGCCGGCCTAAACTGGAAAAAGGCACCGTGACCCTTTTTAGGTTCTATGGCCTGGATTGCGATAAAATGCATCTGGCTTCGGGTGAACTATTGGCCTGCGAACAATCCCCGAGCCTGAAGGTCAAAATCGGTATCACAGGTGATCGTTGGGATTTCCTCGAACAGTGTTTTGGCAATCACTATGTCGTGGTGGCAGGAGATATTCGAAAAGAATTAAAATTATTGTGCAAGTGGCTAGGAATCACAGTATTTGAAACATGACTTAGATTCTGGTTTCGCAAGGATAGAGGAGATCAATGGCTCATTTAGCTGCCTTCCCGAAATGTTTTCTGGATGACATCATCGTCCACAAGTCTATGACGCTATTCGATTGGATCGAGAAAGCCAGCCAGCTTGGAGTAAATGGATTGGAGATTCACCATCTTTTCTTCAAAGGGAAGGGAAACTCATTTATAGATGATGTGAAAGGGATGTGCGTTGAATATCATTTAGCCATACCGATGATGTGCTTCTCTCCCGATTTTACACATCCTGATCAGAAGAAACGATATGAAGAGCTCGAAAAACAGAAAAGGGCTATCGATTTAACGATGAAATTGGGCGGACAGTTTTGCAGGACATTATCTGGGCAAAATCGTCCCGGTCTGGAGCGGAAAACGGCAGTTCACTGGTGCGTAGAGATGATCCGTGAAGCAGTTGCTTACGCTGAAGATAAGGGGGTCATCCTCAATATCGAAAATCATTACAAAGACGGGTATTGGGAATATCCCGAGTTCGCCCTCAGATCCGAAATTTTTCTGGAGATTATCGAACAAATCGACTCTCCCTTTTTCGGGATAAATTTCGATCCATCCAATACCATTGTGGCCGGAGAAGATCCCATCGAATTGTTGCAGAAGATAAAAAGCCGGGTTGTCACCATGCATGCCAGTGACCGTTACCTTGCAGGTGGGACGATAGATGATTTACGGAAATTCGAAAGGGATCCAATTCATGATTATGCCAGATCCATACAACACGGTGTCATCGGTAAGGGTCTCAACGATTACGATGCCATTTTTCGCATCCTCAAAGATGCAGGATTTAACGGATGGATATCCATTGAAGATGGTATGAACGGGATGGAAGAGCTTCATCAATCAGCCGATTTCCTGAAAGGTAAAATCCGCCAGCACTTTGGAGCATAAGATCAGAGATTCATATCTCTTATCTCTTCTTGCGTGACCAGGACCAACGGCCGTAATGTAAACCCACCATCCAGGACAATATTTGCTCCAGTCGCGAACGAGGTCTTATCCGAAGCAAGGAATGCATAGGCGGAACCTACGTCCTTTGGCAGCCCGAGGCGGCCCAGGGGAATATTCCCCATGAAATTTTCTCCGGTCTTGGGATCATTGGCTGCCTTTGGCAGTACACCTTTGGCCCAATTCGGTGAATTAATCAGTCCCGGCGAGACCGTATTTACTCTAATACCGTAAGGGGCAAGCTCGATTGCTGCCGTTTCAGCAAAAACTTGGATTCCTGTTTTGCTGACCCGGTAAGCCGCTTCTTTGTATGCAGGATTGTATTGGATCGTTGAGGAGGTAAACAACATCACGCCCCTTCTTTCCTCAACCATGTGTTTGGCCACTTCACGGGTACAGAGCATTGCTCCGGTCAGATTAACAGCGAGGATCCGGTTCCAGCAGTCTAAAGTGATCTTGGTGATGGGTTCCCACTCTATAATTCCAGCGTTACTCACAAAGATGTCAATGCAGCCCAGCTCGCGGATGACATCTTGAACCAATTCGATAACTTGTTCCTCGTTGGATATATCGACTTCTTTTGCAAAGACTTTTCTTCCGAAGTCCTTGATCCTTTCCTGGGTGGATCCCTCTCCCTCCTCGGTTTTAATATCACAGTAGGCGATATTAACGCCTTCTTGAGCAAGCACTAGACAGATCTCCCTTCCAATCCCTCTTTCACCGCCAGTCACCAGCGCATTCTTGCCGTGTAATTCAAGGTCCATTTTCTTATTCCTCTCACAGCATCGTTTTGTAACGCTCTTTTACGCCGGCATCGAATGACTCCATCGTGCCTTCATCCATTGGATTATTTTGTGCGCTCTCTTCGCCGAACGACACGGGTAATGGTTTTACCCAATTAACCTCAGGCCAATATTAGGCCTGTTATAAGGACTTTACAACTATATCATGACTCTCCTGCAAGAATCTGTTCTTTAACAGTCCAAACTTAGCTTACGAAGCATCATCGGCGTATTCCAACCGCCCCAAGCAGCTTTCAGCCTGGCAAAAAGTGTTTGACTTCTCGCACTGTGGCTTCAATGGCGGCCCGCAATTTGCGACCTTCTTTCTGGTGGGCTAGGCTGCGGCTTCGCCGCTCGCGCGCAGGCGCGTTTTGCCAGAAATGGCGCGATGATGAGAAGGAGTCTCGCTAGTCCCGCCGCTGCCGCTGAGTCATACCGTTGGTGGTCCAAGCAAAGCTTGACGCTTTCTTGCAGAATGAAAGTCTCTGCCGAACAAGGCCTCGCCAGCCATTCATACCGAGTGTTGCAGTTGTTACGGAGGCAAACACCGAACAAGACAATTTAACCATACACCCTGGCATAGCCCGCCAGGGCAGACAGCGCAACTCCCGCCGCCCTTCCTTGGTGATGGCTTTGCCGCGCACTTTCACCCCGCTCTGCTCCACTCCCGGCATCAACCCGGAATTACTCGCCAGGACCTTCGGGTATATTGGGGATGGCCACTAGCACTGGCTTACATCGAACACACCGCTACTACGCTC
>JALHUM010000330.1 GCA_022865905.1 Anaerolineales bacterium
GCCGACTGCTGGCGGAGTGTACGTGGATCCATATTTTGCCAGTAGCAAGAACTTCGCCATCTCTGCGCGCGTCACCTTGCTGTCCGGACAGTAGCGCAATGGATCCGTGGCACAACCATTGGTTATCCCTTCTTGATACAGTTGACCAATCCAGTCCGCTGCCCAGTAGGTCGTGGGCACATCGCTAAACACAGATGTCGCCGCGGGCGGCATGTAGTTCCTGCCATGCATGCCTTTCAAGAGGAATTTCGCCATCTTCTCCCCGCCCCCCAAGGGGCGGGGCCGGGGGTGGGGGTATTACCGAATGCTTTCTGTCAAAATAGAGATTTATTCTTGGGCCAACACGTGCCTCGCAATCACCAGCCTCTGGATTTCACTTGTCCCCTCGCCGATGGTCATCAGGCGCGCGTCGCGGTAGATGCGCTCCACCTCGTACTCGCGGCTGTACCCGTAGCTGCCGTGGATCTGGATGGCGTTCCGGCAGACGCGCTCTGCCATCTCGGTCGCCATTAGCTTGGCCATGGCGGCTTGCTGGCTGAAGGGATGCCCCTCCTGTTTCAGCCATGCGGCGCGGTAGACCATCCAGCGGGCTGCCGCGATCTCGGTGGCCATGTCGGCCAGCATCCACTGGATGGCTTGTTGTTCCGCGATGGGTTTGCCGAAGGCTTGACGTTCCCGCGCATAATCGCGGGCGCGCTCGAACGCCGCCTGCGCCAGCCCGACCGCCAATGCGCCGATGCTGATGCGCCCTCCGTCCAGCGTGGCGAGCGTCTGGCGAAAGCCGTGACCCTCCTCGCCAAGCATGTAGCTTATTGGCACCCGGACGTTTTCATAAGTCAGGGCGTTCGTCTGCGAACCATTCAGGCCCATCTTCTTTTCCGGTGGGTGAATGGTCAGACCGGGAGTCTCCACTGGTACGATGATCATGCTCAAAGAATGGGAGCCTCCGCGCGGGTCTGTGCGGACGAGGGTGATGATGTAATCCGCGATGCTGGCGTTGGTGATCCACGCCTTTGACCCGTTGATGGCCCATTCGGCCCCCGCCTTTTCCGCCTTTGTCCGCACGCCGCCCTGCAAATCTGAGCCTGCGCTGGGTTCCGTTAGCGCCAGCGCGGCCAAGCGGTTATTGCCGCTGGTGACGCCCGGCAGGAATTTCTTTTTCTGTTCCTCTGAACCGAACCTGGCGATTGGCGCGCATCCCAACCCGTTGTGCGCCGCGATGGCCAGCGCCGTCGAGCCGCAGCCCCAGCCTAATTCCTCTATGGCGATTGCCATGCTGATCGCGTCCACGCCTGAACCGCCGTACTCTTCCGGGACGCTCATGCCGAGCAGGCCAAGCGGCCCCATTTTGCGGACGGCGGGCCAATTGAACTCGCTCGTTTCGTCCACTTCGCGGGCTTTGGAGCGCACCTCCGCTCCTACAAAATCGTGGACGGTTTTCTGCCACATGCGTTGTTCTTCGGTCAGATCGAAATCCATACTGCTGGCTCCTCCTAAGTTTCTTTGTTCCTTTCCTCGTTCTACACTTGTTCCGAATCTTGCTCCACCCCTTCAATGTATACTTTCAACCATTCCCGCGCCTCGGCTGCTTTGTCTTTGGGTACGAAGATCTGCACGCGGCCAAACCCATCCACGGTGACGGGATAGGCGTATCTCCCGACCGATTCCTGGAAAAGTTGCACGCCAATGCCCTCGGCTTCCAGCAGGCTTTTAATGGCGTCCGCTTCCAAGAAGCCGTAAACTTCAGCGAGCAGCTCCCAGGTCAGTTCATCCATTTCGGTTCCTCCGTGATTCAGGCGATGAGTCAGGATTGGATCGCGATTGGATTATATCAGACCTGCCGAGACAGGCGACAACACACCTGTCATATAATAACCATATCGCCAACGACCTGTGTTTATCCCTTTCATCTGTGGTTGCTTCGATGAACAACGAGCCAATAATCGATCTGCTTGAACGCTCCATCGCCGCACGCGAATCCTTGTTTGACCCTCAGCATCAGACAGCCTTCCGCTTGTTCAATGGCTTCTACGAAGGATTCCCATCCCTCGTCGTTGATCTATTTGCGCGCACAGTCGTCTTGCAGAACTATGCCGACCCACCAACACAGGGCGATCTTGCTGTCGCTTCAGCCCAAAGATTTTTCGAGGGTCGTCTTCCCTGGATTCAAGCCATCCTCCTGAAGACGCGCAATGGATTGTCGCAGGATGCCAAACAGGGAACGATCATCTATGGTAAGACTGTCGCTCGCCGAGTGCAGGAACACGGTGTATGGTATGCCATTGACTTGTTGATGAACCTGGATGCCAGCCTGTACCTGGATACGCGCGGTCTGCGCAAATGGGCAATTGAAAACCTGAGAGGCAAAACGGTCTTGAATACGTTTGCCTACACCGGTAGCCTGGGCGTGGCAGCGCGCGCCGGCGGCGCGGCGCGCGTCCTGCATCTCGACCGGAACAGGAATTTCCTCAACGTTGCGAAGACGTCCTACATTCTCAATGGCTTTCCCATCGTCCGAGCCGATTTCCAGGTTGGGGATTTTTGGCAGCAGGTCAACCGTCTGAAACGTGCCGGGGAGCGCTTCGACTGCGTCTTTCTCGATCCGCCCTTCTTTGCAGCTACCCAAAAAGGTACTGTGGACCTGGCGAAGGATAGCGCGCGGCTGGTCAACAAGGTGCGTCCGCTCATCAACGATGGCGGGTACCTGGTGGCGGTGAATAACGCCTTGTTCCTGAGCGGACGGGCGTACATCGAAACTCTGGAATCGCTATGCGCGGATGGATACCTGCAAATAGAAACGTTGATCCCAGTCCCGGAAGATTTCACCGGCTACCCACACACGCGCCTTGGTAACCCCCCCGTTGACCCCGCGCCTTTCAACCATGCCACCAAGATCGCGGTGTTGACGGTTCGCCGCAAGGCTCAACCTTGAGGTGGATAATGCCATGACAATTTTCAACGCGAATGGTGGGAACGCCCACAGGGTGCTTCGCGAAGCGAAACTATTCCCAATCCTCTGGATGGCGGCGACGCCTGCGCTTGATCTCACCCCTGCGTTTCTTCTCGTCTACCCGGGCAGCCCTGGCGCTTAAGCTCACCCGGGTCGCTTTGCGGACCCTGGGCCGGGTCGCGGCTTTCTGGATCATTTTTACCAGCCTTTGGACGGCGTCGGCGCGGTTCCGCTCCTGGCTGCGATAGCGTTTGGCTGTGATGACCAGGACCCCGTCCTCGCTCACCCGTCTCCCCGCCAGTTTGACCAGGCGCGCCCTCACCTCCGCAGGCAGGGAGGGGGAGCGGCGCACGTCGAAGCGCAGCTGCACCGCAGTTGCCACCTTGTTCACGTTCTGGCCGCCCGGCCCGGCCGCGCGCACGAACTCGAGCTGGATCTCGCTCTCGTCGAGGGCGAGGGAGGGGGTGATCGCGATCATGGGCCAAGTATATCAGCTTGGCATCAGCAATATCCAATGTCCCCCTGTCCCGGCTGCCAGGGTGGGTTGACGTATGGTTGCTCTGTTCTCCGCGTTTCTCTTCGCGAAGCATGGTATCCGTAAAGGAGCGATGATTTTCATCCTGTCATCCATTGCGCTCATAGGCCTATTCACGATCTTCTTCTCATTGTTTGTGATCATGTAGTGGCGTAACCGATTATTACCTGAACCGCGAAAATGGGATTGCATTTACAAATCAGTTGGCGGTATAATTGTTTTACGAATTTCATTCGATAAAGGAGAAGTAAAAATGGTAGCCTTGACAACCATTTCGTCCAAGTATCAGATCGTTATTCCGCGCGATGTTCGTAAGCAGTTCAATTTACAGCCCGGGCAAAAGATCATGTTCATTCCCTATCAGAAAACCATTCGCCTGGTAATTGTGCCGCCTATTGAAGAGGCGCTTGGCATGTTCAAGGGAATGAACACTGACAACCTGCGTGAAGAAGAAGATGAGGAACGCCGATGAACGTCGTGGATTCATCTGGCTGGATTGAATATTTTGCGGAAGAGGAAAACGCCAAATTTTTTATTCCACCAATTCGGGATTTGGAAAATCTAATTGTTCCCACAATTTGTATCTACGAAGTGTTCAAACGCCTTCTTTTAGAACGAAGCGAAGACTCTGCCTTGCAAGCAGTCGGCGTCATGGCGCACGGGCGGGAAATTGAATTGAATCGCAAGACTGCGATTGAAGCCGCACAAATCTCAATCGAATTTAAACTCGCCATGGCCGACAGCATCATCCTGGCCACTGTCCGCGCACACGATGCCACACTCTGGACACAGGATGTACACTTCAAAGACATCCAGGGCGTAAGGTATATCGAGAAAAAATCATAACCAAAAGTGAGATGGGTTTGTTCCAAATCTCCGAAGAACGCACCCGCAAGGAAATGATTGACCCGCAGTTGGAAAAGGCGGGCTGGTATCTGCGCGACCATTCAAAAGTAAAGATCGAAATCCCCGTGGATGGCTACGACGCCGAACCCTGGAACGGCGTAACCGATTACTGCCTTTATCGGGAAAATGGGGAAGTGCTGGCGGTAGTCGAAGCCAAGAAGACAGTGGTGGATGTGCGATTGGCTGAATCCCAACTTGAGTATTACGTCAGAGAAATCGAAAAGCACCAATCCTTCCGCCCGTTTGGATTTTTGGCCAACGGGTATGATATCTATTTCGTGGAGGTTGGTTTTTCGGCCAAACGATTGGTCAACGGATTCTTCACACGCGAAGATTTGGAGAACCAGTTATTTATCCGCCAAAATGGGAAACGTCTCGGCGAGATAGAAATCAACAATACGATCGTTGACCGTGCCTACCAGCACGAAGCCATCCGCCGCGTGAGCGAAGAGTTTGAAAAGGGTAAGCGCAAAGCCTTGCTCGTCATGGCAACAGGAACGGGTAAGACTCGCGCCATTATGGGATTGATTGATGTGTTCATGCGTGCTGATCAAGCAAAGCGTATTCTATTCGTGGCTGACCGGGACGAATTGGTAAAACAGGCAAAATCCGATGGCTTCGAGCAATTCCTGCCGGACGAACCCTGCACGCGTTTGTACAGTTGGGATGTGGACACGACCAAACGTCTCTATGCAGTCACGTTGCAGACACTCAGCAACATCTTTGAGCAGTTTTCACCTGCTTTCTTCGACTTGATCATCTTCGATGAAGTCCATCGCTCGATCTTCAATCGTTACAGCGAAATCCTGCAATACTTCGATGGGCGCATGATCGGCCTGACTGCTACGCCTGCCAGTTATATTGACCGCGAC
>JALHUM010000331.1 GCA_022865905.1 Anaerolineales bacterium
AGGAAAGCCGGGAAGAGGACAAGTTCCAGGATTACGCTGAGGCGCAGGTAATGCAGCCCGTTCACCTTTTCCAACAAAGGAATGAGCAGGAAATCGCCAACGAGCCCGACAGCCAACCAGATGAAGACAGCGCCGGCGGCCTCGGTCACGCCAAAGACCAGCTCGTCGAGGAATTCAATGAGGAGAAAGATATTCACCGGAGATGAACAGAGATGAACAGGATCAGGTTGATGAACTGGTAAAGTAGTCGAGCCACATGTGACCGGCCAACATGCGCACTTCTGGATGCGCGGCGGCGAAAGCCTTCAAGCTCGGCACGTGCGGCCCGATTACCGGCCGGTAAATCCAATCTGGCAGAATGTCGAACTCGACGTTGGCCGGCAGGGCGTCAGCGCAGTGGAAGAGCCAGCCGCCACCAGGGAGACATCGAGGCGCAATTGAGGATATGAATGGGCATAGGGATATTTAACCACAGATAAACCTAGTTGAACACGGTATCTATCCTTTACCCGCTGCGGAAGGGAACACCACCACCTACTACGTGCGCCTGACCACTGGCCGCTTGGAGAACGTTCCCGACAATGTCGCGTCTTCCCTTCGACAAGCCCAAGGCAACGCCTCTGCCATTCTTCGCAGAACAAGCCTTATAAAAAGACATCCGAAGCCAATAAGACTTCGGATATTTGCCTCGCCTATTTTCCCAACCTCGCCCGTTCTTCTTCTATTATTTTTTCTTCCAGTTTCTTGAACAGTGGCGCGGGCTGATTGAGTTTCGCGCCAGGCTTCAACTCGCTGGGCTTCCAGTAGGTCGGACTGGCAGTCCGACCTACATCGCGGTATCGTAGCACCGTATGCTCTCCAAGCGAGTCGCGGACTTCTTCGGTGTACTGCTCGCCGAATAGCAGAGTCTCATACCCGAAGAATCCGTGCAGTTTTTCGGATGTGAACGGCAGGAACGGGGCGAAGAGCACTTTGAGCGAGTCAATCGCTTTGAGCGCGGTGTAGATCGTCTTGGAGGCGGCTTCGCGGTCAGTTTTGATGGCTGTCCACGGCGCGGTCTGGTCGAGGTATTGGTTGACAGCGGTGGCGAGTTTCATCGCTTCGCCCAAGGCCGAACGCAGGCGCACGGCTTCGAGTTCCGCGCCCACCGAGGCGAATCCGTTTTCGATAACGGCGAGAAGGTTTCGGTCCACGTCACGAAGCGAACCCAAATCCACCGACGGAACGCACCCTTCCCAATTCTTATCACAGAACATCAGCACGCGGTTCGCAAGGTTGCCCCAGGTGGCCACCAGTTCGTTGTTGTTGCGCGCCACAAACTCAGCCCAGTCCCAATCGCTGTCTTTCATCTCAGGCATGTTGACTGTCAGGTAATAACGCAGCGCGTCGGGATCGTAACGGGTCAGCGCGTCGCCTCCCCACACAGCCCAATTGCGCGACCCGCTGATCTTCTGCCCTTCTAGATTCATGAACTGATTGGCGGGCACGTCATAAGGCAGAGTTAACGGGACTTCATCGCCCGCAAAGATTTCCATGAACGCGCTTCCCGCGCCCATGAGTTGCGCGGGCCACAGGGATGTGTGGAAGAAGATGTTGTCTTTGCCGATGAAATAGAATTGCTTCGCTTTGGGATTCGTCCACCATTCGCGCCACCCTTCTTTCTGGACCTGGAACTTGCTCCACTCAATCGCGGCGGAGAGGTAGCCGATGACGGCCTCGAACCAAACGTAGATGCGTTTTCCGTCCCAGCCGACGACGGGCACGGGGATACCCCAATCGAGGTCGCGCGTGATCGGGCGCGGCTTGAGTCCCTCAGCCTCGATCTTCCCCAGCGACTCACCGATGACGGTATCGCGCATGTGGTCGGCGCGCTCCTTGAGGAACTTCTTTACATCGGGTTCCAGCTTGGAGAGGTCAAGGTAGAAATGCTCGGTCTCGCGCAGTTCGAGCGCGCCGTCGCCAGTCTTGGCGCGCGGATTGATGAGTTTTTCGGGTTCAAGCACATTGCCGCATTTATCGCACTGGTCCGAGCGGGCGCCTTCGTAGCCGCACAGGTAACAGGTGCCCTCGACGTATCTATCGGGCAGGAATTTCCTGGCGCTGGGCGAGTACCACTGCATGGACTTTTGTGTGAACATGAAGCCGTTTTTTTGCAAAGCCAGGAAGATGGCTTGAGAGACTTTGAAGTGGTTCTCCGTGTGCGTGGTGGTAAAAAGGTCGAAGGTGATGCCGTAGCCTTTGAATAACTCGATGAAGCCATCGTGATATTTCTTGTAGACCTCTTCTACAGGCTTGCCCTCCCTGTCTGCGGCAAGTGTTACAGGCGTACCGTGCGAATCGGTACCAGAGATCATCAATACATTATTTCCTTTGAGCCGGTGATAGCGGGCGACAATATCACCGGGTAAATGAGAACCAGTGATGTTACCGACGTGGATCTCGGTATTGGCATAAGGCCAGGCGATAGCGACGAGGATATTTTCGGGCACTTGTTTCTCCTCTTCTCACTCCTACCCCCTCTCGCAAAGGGAGAGAGACCGGGGTGAGGGTAAACAAAACTGCCGGCTTTCGCCAGCAGCATCATTAAGGCGGCATGACCATCCCGCAGTTCATCTGGCGCTGAACTGCTCGTGAATGCAGGACATCATCATGGCGCTATGTTTCATGGCAGTAGTTTACTATGGTGTTTGGAATGTGGCAAGTGGGATTCTATTTTCCTTCGTCGTCCCACTTGATGTCTTTCAGCCGGATCCCTTTCCCTTCCCGAAAGGCTTTGCGAGCGCGTTCGACGCGCGCCAGGAAGCGCGGGTCGTGTTCTAGTCTATAATCAAACCAATCATCCTCGCTTTCGAATCCAATCAAAATACCGGCTGGTTTCCCGTGGCGCGTGATAACAATCTGTTCTTTTTCGGCTTCCCGTAAGTAAACAGATAAATTGTCTTTTATCTGATGCAGAGGAACTTTCCTTCCTTCGTTCATTCCTTCACTCCTTCTCTCTCAAGCCAGGTCGCTGACCGTTCTTTCAAAACGACAGCGATAATCTCAATCGTATTAGCAGTAATATCGTAATAGACACGGTATTCATCGACTCGTAACCGATACTGCGGGCTGGATAATCCTTTCAGCTGTTTGATGCGGCTCTTGCTCTCTTTCTCCGGTTCGTAATGCAGATGCTGTTCAATGGCATCCAGAATCTTCGATCGCGCGTTTGCCTTCACGGAACGCAAGTCTTCAATGGCGTCGGAAAAGAATTGGATTTCGTAGCGCATAAAATAAATTCTGGCTATATTATAGCCAGAATTTTACAGATTACAAGAGGAATCATAAATATTCCTTCAACTGCCTCGACCTTCTCGGGTGGCGCAGCCTCCTCAACGCCTTCCCCTCGATCTGCCTGATGCGCTCGCGCGTCAACCCAAACTTCGCCCCCACCTCCTCCAGCGTGTACGAGTTGCCATCGTCCAGCCCGAAGCGAAGGCGCAGGACGCGCGCCTCACGCGGCGAGAGGGTGCCCAGCACCTCGTCAATCTTCTCGCGCAGCATGGACTGGCACACCGACTGGATCGGCGTCGGGCTGAACTCGTCCTCGATGAACATGCCCAGTTCGGAATCCTCATCATCCCCCACCGGGCTTTCCAACGATAGCGGCAGCCAGGAGACTTTCAAGATCCATTGCACCTTTTGCAAGTTCAATCCAAGCTCAACAGCCAGTTCGTCCGGCGTGGGCACGCGGCCATGCTTTTGCTCCAGCTCGTGGGTGGTCTTGTACATCTTTCGGATGCGGTCAATCATGTGGACAGGCACGCGGATTGTCCGCGCCTTGTCGGCGAGTGCGCGCGTGATAGTCTGACGGATCCACCAGGTGGCGTAAGTCGAGAAACGAAAACCGCGGTGCAGATCATATTTCTCGACCGCTTTCATCAGGCCCAAGTTGCCCTCCTGTATCAGGTCGAGGAACGGCACACCGCGCCCTATGTAACGCTTGGCGATGCTGACCACAAGCCGCGTGTTAGCCTTGATGAGATGATCGCGCGCCAGCAGTCTGTCCTGCACCAGAGCCTCCAGGCGGGCGCGTTCGAGCGTATGCTTGCGCCCGCTCAACAGCATGACCTTGTTCTTGGCCTCCCGCCCCAATTCGATGCGCATCGCCAGATCGAGTTCCTCCTCGACCTTCAACAGCGGCACGCGCGACATCTCTTTCAGGTACAGCCCGACCGTGTCATCGCTAGAAATGGAAAGCGTGTCCGCTTCCAGCCATGACTCAGCCTCGGGTTCGAGAATATCCTCGATTGGCATTGCATCATAGTTTTCCGGGTCAACGATGTCCACACCTCGATTGCGCAACACTAACATGATAACGCTCAAACGCTCGGCATCCTCGCTGATCTCAGGATATAGCTCCACGAGATCATCCGTGGTCAGGTAGCCCTGCAAGGATGCCTTCTCCAGGAGTACGCTCAAAACCTCTCTGTGCAGCCTGCGCCGATCTGGATGCGACACAGTCACTTCCCCTCCTGATAGACACCCGGCATAGGAATTCATTCTCCCAAAAGCAACTTCAGCGCGGCGAATGGCGATTCGGACCCGCTGGACTGGTGGCTGCAATGGCCCCGATTCAAGTCTTCGCCGCATAGCGGGCACAGGCCCTTGCAATCCGGTTTGCAGACCGGGCTGATAGGGACTTCGAGCAGCGCGTATTCGCGCATCAGCGGCTCTAGGTCAATGTGATCGTCTTCAGGCAGGATCAGGCCAGAGTCCGTGACGGAGCGATTGTCGAAGGCGTAAAGCTCGGTCAGCGTCCACTTCAGGGATTGGTCGAAGCTGTGCAGGCAGCGCACACACTCCAGGTCCGTACGGCCTGCGAAGTCGGCCTGGAGCAGGAGTCCCTGCGGGGTACGGTTGAGGCGGGCAGTGCCCGTGAATTCGCGCAGGGTCAGATCGTCTCCCAGCCGAATCCTGGGGTAGTCGAAATTAAAATCACGGCTCGAACCAATCGGTTGGTTGATCAAGAATCCGACATTGAGCCGTAAGGGACGCCGAGGATTTGCCACGGTTATACTTGAATGAAGGGGATATTAGCGTTTTCATTCTAGCACATCGGGGACTCGAAGTCAAGAAATGATTCTTTAAGAATCCCGTCAGATTCGGATTTATTTCAACTAACCGCCTCTCAAATCCAACTCTTCCTTACCTCCCAACTTTTCCTGGATGCGCTCCACGACGATCTCCAGCGCCTGCGGCTGGTGGACGTAGTCCAGATCGTCGGTGCGGATGGTCAACACCGGGCTGAGGTCGTAGGCCTTCAGCCACTCATCGTAGAATGAATCGAGCAGGGAGAGATAATCGGTCGAGATGCCAGTCTCGATATTGCGGGCGCGGCGGCGGATGCGCTCCATCAGCACTTCGACCGGACATTTCAAATACACCAACAAATTAGGCGAAGGCAGGCTGCCCATCACCAGGTCGAAGAGGCGGCGGTAGGCCAGGTGATCACGCTCAGCCATGTTGCCCATGTGGAGCAGCGCGCGCGCAAAGATATAAGCATCCTCGTAAATGCTGCGGTCGAGGATGGCAGAGCGCGGGTCGCGAGCCGCTGCCAGGTATTGCTCGGCGCGGTGACCCAGGAAGTAGATTTGTAGGTGAAAGGCCCAGGCGTGCATATCGGAATAGAAATCCGGCAAATAAGGGTTATCGGCCACCGATTCGTACTCGGTGCGCCAGCCCAGCCACGCCCCAATGCGCTCGGTAAGGGAGGTCTTCCCTGCCCCGATATTCCCAGCCACAACCACCAGACGTTTCGGCATAGTTCCTCCAATGAAATAATGACCGCAATGCAATAAGATCGTTTTACCATAGAGAGCACAGCCTGTCCTGGCGGCCAGGCCAGGGCGCACAGTGCAGGCAGAGATCACGGAGAGCACAGAGTTCTTCTTTGCTAACACACCGTGTACTCCCTGGCCTAGCCCGCCAGGACAGGCAGGCACACGTGCGGTAAGTTTTCCAATGGACTCGCTCATTGTACACGAAGAACGGTGGACATACAATCGCTTGCATCCGACCGTCTTCGGTTATATACTGAGTCACATCAACCCACCCTGGAGGAATCAAATGAATAAGAAAAACGAGCCAATCACCAAGCCGACGCACCCCCACGAACCAGGCACAATACAATCTGAGAGTATCCTGCGGGATATGTTGATGGCGCTCAACCGTCCGACCGCTCCCTACCGCATCATTGATGGCGAGGCCGATAACGTTGACTTGATTGCCGAATGGAAGATCGTTGACACCCAATGGTACGAGATCTTCGCCAAGGCCAAGCTGAACAAGGTTTTCCGCATCTACATGAAGCTCGACGCCGAGCATCGTGAGTTGCGCGCCCAAGATCACGAATACAACGTCCAGTGGTCAGTTGGCGTTCCCAGGCTGTCGCTGGCAGTCAGCGCGTTCAGAGGCCGGATGACCTCAATGGAATTCGGCGCCGGTTACGCCTTCAGCGAGACGCTAGCGCCGGACCAGGTGTACAAATATCGTTTCAACACCAACGAGATCAAGAAGCCCATCCAGAAAGTCACTGCCGCCTGCGGCTGGAGGTACAAGGGGATCGCCTTCGGGAAATTGTAGATGTCAGGCAGCAGGGGAAATCGAAAACTCGCGATTGGGATTCTATTCCTGCTTGCGGACGTACGGCAGGAAAGCCCACGCCGCCACAGAAAAACCCGCCAAGATGATCGCGCTCATTAATACTGTCAGCGGTTCGCTGAATTTTTCCGCGACTGCCCCGGCGATGAGCGACCCAAGCGGCATGGCGCCGAAGAACACCAGTGTATATACGCTCATCACCCGGCCGCGCACATCATCTTCTACGCGGGATTGGATCATGGCATTGTTGTTGTTGATGATCAGCATCACACTCCAGCCAATTCCGACCAACGCAATGAGCGAGAACGGCAGCCAGCGCAGCACGGCAAAGAACAACAGGAGCAGCGGCATGACAAAACTACCGACCGTCCATAATTTGCCCCGGATCTTCCGCTTACCAAGCGAGGCCAGCATCAACGCGCCGATGAGCGACCCGACTCCGCGCGCCGCGATCAACCAGCCATTGGTGGTAACGTCGCCGTGCAGGATATCTTTGGCCCAGGCTGGCAGGAGCGTCATCATACCCAGAGCCAAAATACCCACCAGCCCAGCCGAACCGGTCAGGGTGAGGATCAAGCGATCCGCAAAAACGTAGCGCAGGCCGACGGTCAGGTCGTTCAGCGTTGAGCCGTGGCGCGGCGGCGGGACGAACGGCTTGAGGCGCATCAAGAGCAGCGCAACGATAACAGCAATAAAAGAGATTCCATTCAACGTAAAGCACCAGGCCGGGCCGAGGGCGGCGTATGTCAAACCGGCTACCGACGGGCCGATAATAGTAGCAATGTTGAACATGGTCGAGTTCAAGGCAATAGCGTTGGTCATATCCTCGCGGATGACCAATTCCAGCACGAACGAGACGCGCGCCGGGGCATCGAAGGCATTGGCAACCCCCAGCAGGAATGCAAGGATGAGGATATGCCAGGGCTGAACAAGATTCGCGAAAGTCAGCGCAGCCAGGATGAACGCCAGGATCATCATCGCCGTCTGGGTGACAACCAGGAGATTTCGCCGCGGCAGACGATCGGCGGCAACGCCCCCAAGCAAGGTAAATAACAAGGATGGCAACCCACCGATAAAGCCCACCAATCCCAGGTAGGCGGGCGAACCCGTCAGTTGGTAGACCAGGTACCCCTGGGCAGTGCTCTGCATCCAGGTCCCCACCAACGAGACGATCTGTCCATAAAACCACAGCCGATAGTTATTATGCTTCAGAGAAGCAAACGTATCTTGCCAGAGAGCAGTGGTTTTAGCACTCACTATACCCGCACGTATAGCACTTCCTGCACCCCTCTTCATTGACCATCGTCGCCTCGCCGCACTCCGGGCAAAGGTCGCCCATCTTGAGCGACATTTGCTGGGGCACTTCATCCAACGTCTCTTCGCTGAAATGCCCGTTGCCGGAGGTCTTCTTTTCCATGACATCCGGATCGGTCTCGCCTTTCAGGTACTCGTTGAGCACCTGGCCAACGCCATCCGGCAATGAGCGGACGCGGTGCGGGCCGAATCCGAGCGAACGCCCGCCGCCGATGCCGGAGAGCTGTTTGACCACTTCCGCCAACCGGTCGCACGGGGCAATCGGCGAGGCCAAACGCAGAACGTAGGAAATCAGCCGCCCGATCGCTTCCGAGACAGCCGCCGTCTCCGAACCGGCTTTGGCTGTGTTGATGAACACCTCGAAGGGTTGCTGATCGCCATTCTCGTTGACGGTGATGAACGCCTTGCCGAGTGGTGTCTCGACCCGGTACGTGCGCCCGACCAAAGCGCGCGGGCGCGGCTTCTTGGTCTCGTGCCAGGCGGCCAATTGTGTGGCAAGGATGTCCGCCGAGACATCTCGTCGCGCCCCGTTCTCAGCAGGCGCGTGGAAGTTCTCGATCACGACCCCCTGCTTCTTCCCGGCCGTGGCTTTCGTCTCCAGCACAACCTTTTCACGCGAGCCGGTCACGTAGACCGTGATGCCTTTGCAGCCCAATTCCCAGGCCAGCATGTAAGCCCTGGCAACGTCATCCTGCGTAGCCGAGGCGGGAAAGTTGATCGTCTTGGAAAGGGAGTTATCCACGAAGGCCTGCATAGCAGCTTGCATGTGAACGTGTTCTTCGGCGCTGATGTCCGCCGAGACGACGAAAGTGTGGCGGATACTCTCCGCTGCTTCAGGGACATCCTGGCAGGTGCCATGTTCCATCACGCACTCGATGATCGTCTGGCGGGCTTCGCCTTCTATGCCGGCCGCGGTCAGCGCGGCCTCGAAGCGCGGGCTGGTATAAGTCAATTGCAGATCCTTACCCAGGTCATTGACGTGGCGGATGTAAGCCAGGGCGAAGACCGGCTCGCAGCCATAGCCCTCGCAGCCAGCGATAGTGGCTATAGTACCTGTCGGCGCGATGGTGGTCTGTGCTGCGTTGCGAATGCCGTGACGACGAATGTTCTCAATGATTTCTTCCCAATTTATGGGGGGACGGCCCCAGTCATGCTCATACTCCACCATCGGCATGGGCGGAGTCCACGTCATATCCTCCATATCGTAAATCGAGCCTTCGATGGCCGGGAATGGGCCGCGCTCTTTTGCCAGTTCAACGCTGGTACGCATGGCATGATAACGCACGAACTCCATCACCTGTGCCCCGAATTCCTGCCCTTCTGCGAAGCCATAGCGTACGCCGACGTGGTACATCAAGTCCGCCAGACCCATGATGCCCAGCCCGATGCGGCGGGCGCGGTGGGCAGCTTCTTTCAACTGTGGAACCGCTGGGACGTAAGCGTTAGCGTCCACCACATCATCCAGGAAACGGGTCGAAAGTTCCACACTTCGGCGCAGCGAGTCCCAATCCACGCCGCCTTTCGGCGCGCAATGCTCTGCCAGGTTGACCGATCCCAGGCAACAGTTCTCGTTTGGGCCAAGCCATTGTTCACCGCAAGGGTTTGTCGCCTCCAGCGGATAAAGATGCGGGACAGGGTTCGAGCGGTTGGCGGCGTCCAGGAACAACATACCCGGCTCGCCGTTGTGGTGCGCCTGTCTCACAATCTTATCGAACAGCTCGCGCGCTCTCACCTTTCGGTAAACACGGATCGGGACGCCGGTTTGTTCAGCTTGTTCAAGCGTGCCTCGAAAACCGCGATATTCGGACGAATTCACATCCGGAAAACGCAGCTCCCATTCAGCGTCGTCACGCACGGCGCGCATGAAAGCATCCGTGATGCCGACCGAAATGTTGAAATTGGTGATCTGGTTTTCGTCGGTTTTGCAAGTGATGAAATCTTCAATATCTGGATGGTCAACACGCAGGACGCCCATATTGGCGCCGCGCCTTGTCCCTCCTTGGGCGATCTCGCCGAAGGCATGATCGTAGACGCGCAGGAAGCCCACCGGACCCGTCGCCTGCCCGGCGGACGATTTGACGAGCGCCCCCTTGGGCCGCAGCCGCGAGAACGAGAAGCCGTTCCCACCGCCGGTCTGCTGGATCAAGGCCGCGTCGCGCAGCGATTGGAAGATGCCGGCCGGGTCGCGGCCCATATCGTCGGTGATGGGTAAAACAAAACAGGCTGCAAGCTGCCCAAGGGGCGTGCCTGCGCCAGTGAAGGTGGGAGAATTGGGGAAAAATTTCTTGCTGGTCAACAAAACATAATAATCGCGTGCAACTGCCATCACATCCGCGCCCCAAGCCTCTTCAACTTTAGCAATGTGGTACGCCACCCGCCAGAACATCTCCTCGGGCGTTTCGACCGGTTCGCCATCATCGCCGCGCCGGACGTAGCGTCGCATCAGCACCTGGCGCGCATTCTCGGTCAGCGCCACGCGCGGCAAGTCATCCGGCATGGGCGGAGTGGGCAACAATCCTTGCTTGGTTGCCAACGGCGCAACCACTTTGGTTGCCAACGGCGCAACCACTTTGGATGGCACAGTCTGGGCTCCCATTACAATGTTCTCCTCAATGCTTCTAAGGCATATTAAAAAATATATCGTAGCGACAATCCCAGCTTATAAATTGCTGAAGATGCCACTACGTAAGTACTATTTGCCTTCTAATAGTCTATTTATTTCATTCTGCAGGGCGTGTAAGTCAGCCAGGCGTAAGTAGACAATCGCATAGCGGATGTAGGCGATATGGTCAAGCTCCTTCAGGCCGTTGATGACCAGGTCGCCGACAACCCGCGAGGACACCTCGGCCTTGCCCTTCTTTTGAAGCTCGGACTCCACCCCTCCCACCAAACGATCAATATCATCAGCCGAGACGGGGCGCTTGGCGCAGGCGATGCGGATGCCGCGCTCGAGTTTGGCCGAGTCGAATTCCTCGCGCGTCCCATCTTGCTTGACGATGAGCGGGGTTGCCAGGATCGGGCGTTCGAAGCTGCTGAAGCGTTGTTTGCAGTTCTTACATTCCCGGCGGCGGCGGATACCACCGTGACTATCGTGCGTTGTATCAATGACTTTCGAATCATCGCTCTGGCAGTATGGGCAACGCATAAGTCATTTCTCCGTGATGGTTGGGAAGGCGCCAACCATAATATTTAGAACAAATGTAGCCGCTATATATGGGGCTATAGACACGAAAGCCCCCTACATATGGGGAGACGGGAGTTATTTTAGCATACTTGCCAGGTCAAGGCAAGGGGGGTAAGGGGTAATTTACCTTAAAATTTCCCGTGAAGTCCGGCGTCTCCGATGCCGGGCTGCACCAATTTCGGCGACAGAGTGGCTGGACTCCGGGTTACAAATCCGCCAGAAAATCCATCACCAGACGGTTAAATTTATCAGCATGGCACTGGTGCGGTACATGCCCGCAGGGGATAAGAGTCTCGCCGCGCGCATTCGGCAGGAGGCGCACCAGTTCGGGGAAGGAGGCCGGGGCCAGGGTCTGGTCGCGCGGCCCCCAGATGACCAGGGTCGGTGCGAAAACGCGCGGCAGGTCCGAGGTCAGGTCGCGCATCGTACGCGGAACGTTGTAGATGCCAGGGTCAGCGCGCTTGTAATCCAAGGCGGTCTGGATGCGCACAACCTCCGGCAAAGAATGGATCCCATCCCCGCCGCTGCCAAAATGCAGGCTGGTGACGTCGATCGCAACGCGGAACAGCCAGTATGGGGTACGTTCGATGAGCGAAGTGTTCAGCAACTGGCGATGGAAGATGAGCTGCAAGAAGGCCGAAAGCTGCCGCGTCGAGTAGAAGGGATTGACCAGGATCAGGAGGCGAACGTGATCCGGAAAACGCAATGCGTAATCGAGAG
>JALHUM010000332.1 GCA_022865905.1 Anaerolineales bacterium
ACTAAATTATTATAAAATGAAAGCCAGGATTTGTCAATTTTTTGTAAACCGCCGAAAGTCTTTTTATAAAACAGGTATATAATATTCAAAGTTCTCTCTTCTTATTCACCGGCTGTTCCTAACATTTAATCCATTAAACAACCCTATAACCCCAGGCAATCTGCCCGGTTCAATCATTTAGAAAGGAGTTTCTGATGAGATACCTGGTTGTCGAGGCCCATCCGGATGATCTGGTCTTTTTCTGCGGAGGCACCATTGCGAAGCTGGTCGAGGAGGGGCACGAGATCTCTGTGCTGACCGTAACCGATGGCCAGGGGGGCACCATGAACCTGCGCTATGATACCGAAGAGAGCCTGGCCGCCGTGATGCGCCAGGAGCACGGCAAAGCCTGTGCCTGCCTGAACATCCACGATGTCACTTACCTTGGAGAGAAAAACCATTTTGTTGAGCCAACCCATGCGCTGCGTGAGAAGATCACCCGGCATGTCCGCAAGGTCCAGCCAGCCGCCGTTTTCAGCTTCGATCCCTGGAATTTTGACGAAAACCCTGACCACCGGGCGGTGGGCCTGGCAGTTTTGGAAGCCTGCTCCTTCGCCCACATGCACCTGTTCCATCCGGAGCACCTCCAAGAGGGCCTCTCTACCGCGATCGTAGCAAAAGTCATCCAATTCAAGACACCCAACCCCAATACGTTCGTCGATATCTCCAGCACCCTGGACCACAAGATCAGGGCGGCGCTGGCCTATGAGAGCCAGATCGAGCTGATGAAGGATGAGGGCCGGCTGCGGCTTGAAAAGCTCGGTATGCGCCATCCGATCTTTGAAGGCGAGTTCGCCGATATCGTGGCGATGACCCTGCGGAAGATGGCGGCAGAGACGGGCAAGCCAGCGAATCTTCCGGCTGCTGAAGCTTTCCACGTGCGCGGACTGGGCATTTTGGAGAACGCCCGCGAGGTGGTCGGCGAGTTCGGCATATAAGTTGGAAACGAACATGAATGGATAACAACCTTTACAACCGGCTGGGAGTCCGCCCGTTGATCAACGCTTCGGGAACCCTGACCTCGTTAGGAGGCACACGCCTGCGGGAGTGTGCAGCCCGGGCTATGGCAGAAGCGGGGGCATGCTTCGTGGACCTGGAAGAGCTGCACCGCAAGGCAGGCGAGCGCATTGCCGGGCTGCTGGGAGTCGAAAGCGCCTGCGTGACGGCGAGCGCCTCGGCAGGACTGGTGCAAGCCGCGGCGGCTTGCCTGGTCGGGACGGATCCGGTCTTGCGGGCTCGGCTTCCCGTTGCGCCCGAACGGAGCAAAATCATCCTGCAGTGCTCTCACCGCAACCCTTTCGACCGCTGTCTGCGTGTTGCCGGGGCCGATCTGGAGATCGTGGGAGATACCATCCAGACCTATCCATACGACCTGGAAGGCGCCATTGATGATCGCACCGCGGCGGTGGCATTCTTTTTACAGGCCGCCATGCTGGACGCCTCGCTCAGCCTGGAGGAAACTATTGCCATTGCCCACCGGCATGGCGTGCCTGTGATCGTCGATGCAGCCGCCGAGCTGCCTCCCAAGAGCAACCTGTGGGCGATCGCCGGGCAGGGCGCCGACCTGGTGATCTTCAGCGGGGGGAAGGATATCGGCGGGCCGCAGTCCTCTGGGCTGATCGTCGGGCGCGGCGACCTGGTAGAGGCGGCTTTTCTGCAGTCTGCTCCCTATGAGCTGGTGGTGGCGCGCTCGATGAAGGCTGGCAAAGAAACGGTGGCTGGCCTGTTGGCGGCCCTGGAGGAATACCTGCAGGATGATGAGGCGGCTCGCTTCGACCAGTGGGAACGGATTGCCGAGTTCCTGCTGGCGGGACTGAACAAGATCCCCGGGTTGGCAGCCGAACGTTGGCAGCCGGGCCAGCCCAAGACCCAGCCAGCCGGCGTCCCCCGCCTGGCCGTACGCTTACAGCCAGAGCTTTCCCTTTCGCTCCCTGGGCTGGTGGAAGAGCTGCGCCGTGGTGTCCCGCCCATTGCTGTAGAGAGATCTTCTTCGCTCTTTTTTGTGAACACCCACACGCTTTGTTTTGAAGAAGCAGGCGTGATCTTGAAGCGATTGACTGAGATTCTAGAAAATTCTGAAAGGAGAGAAACCCTATGAAAAGCACTGCACGAAAAACGCTCAGCAAGCTCTCGCTGAGCCTGTATGCATTTGCCAGCCTGGGCGGCGGAATGACCGATTTCCCGA
Organism: Anaerolineales bacterium; assembly: GCA_022865905.1. Taxonomy (GTDB): domain Bacteria; phylum Chloroflexota; class Anaerolineae; order Anaerolineales; family Villigracilaceae; genus CG2-30-58-95. The sequence goes on from JALHUM010000332.1 coordinate 2,225, forward strand.
TCGCTATCTTCCTGATCCCTTTCTACAGCGAGGTGATCGGGCTGAGCCCGGCTTTGATCGGCTGGTTGGCCCTCATCCCCGGAATTTACGATGCCATTACCGATCCATTTTCGGGGAACATCTCTGATCGAACCCGCTCCCGCTTCGGCAGGCGCCGGTTCTGGATCCTGCTCGGCTCGATACCCCTGGGGCTTTCCTTCTGGTGGCTTTTTGCTCCTCTGCGGGGCATGGAGGCAGCCAGTTTTTTGATCGCCTACCTGTTCTTCTTCACCTTCATGGACTTCGTCTTCATCCCGCAGATGGCCATGAGAGCCGAGCTTTCGGCTGACTATGACGAGCGCACCCGCATTCAGGGCTATAACCGGGCCTTCTGGATCATCGGCCTGCTGCAGGGAGTATTTATCCCGATGATATTGGGCGGTATTTTCCCTGACAAACGCGCTTCCTACGCTTTGATGGGATTGATCATGGGCGCTTTCATCGCCGGCGCTGGGCTGATCACCTTCTTCGGAACCCGGGAAAACCCGGCTTTCTGGCGCGATACCCATGTCTCTTTGAGCGAAGGGCTAAAAGCCATTGGGCAGAATAAGAACTTTATGTTGCTGATCATCTGCAACGGGCTGTACAGCATTGGCTGCGCCATCCCAAACACACTCTTGATCTATTATGCGCTCAACTGGTTGAAAGTGCCTGAAGCCGACGTACTGGCTGCTGTGCCGATCTACCTGGTGGCCAGTGTGCTTTCGGTGCCTGTCTGGGTGGCGCTCTCCAAGAAAATCCAAAAGAAACCAACCTACATCCTGGCTTTTATCACCGCAGGGATCGGCGGGCTCTTCTGCCTGTTCATCCCGCGCGGCCAGGTGCTACCGCTTTACTTCATCTTTGTGATTGCCGGCGCCGGATACGGTGGCCTGATGGCCATCCCGGGCGCCATGGTGGCGGATGTGATCGACCTGGATGAATACAAGACGGGCGACCGCCGGGAAGGGGTCTTCTTCGGCGTTTGGGAATTCTTCCGGAAGTTCGCTCACAATATTGCCATCTGGCTGGTCATGCAAATCCTGGCCTTGATCGGCTACGTCCAACAAACCCAGCAGACGCCGCAGGTGGAGAATGGCATCCGCCTGATGTTCGCCCTCCTGCCCATGTTCTTCTACTTTACCGGAGCGGTTGTCATTTCCTTTTTCAACTATAACAAAGAAGAGGTTGAGAAAGTCCAGCAGATGCTGCGCTCCAAGGTAGGCCCAGAGCGAACCGCAACCCCCAGCGAACCTACCCCGGCACCACCAGCGAGGTAAATCCTATGAAGCTATTTGCAGGAGCCGCCATCGAAAATATCGTCCCCCCAGAAGCGGTGGAGACTACGTACATTGCCGGGTACAACAGCTTTTGCGCCCCGGCAGTAAGCGGAGTCCACGATCCCCTTTACGCCCGCGCTCTGGTGTTGGATGACGGCGCGGCTCGCTGGGCGCTGGTTTCTCTCG
>JALHUM010000333.1 GCA_022865905.1 Anaerolineales bacterium
GGATTCTTTGGCGCAGCCAGGGAGGTCACCCTGCACGTGACCATCACCAACCCTGATGAACCCTCGATCAGGGTGCTCAGGTGGCTCATACCCGCGGAAGGCCTTACAGAACCGCTATTTACCATCACGCGGGATGGCGAGCCGGTGGCTTATCTCGGCATGCTCGTCAAGCGCGCTGCCCCAACCGAACAGGATTACATCACGTTGGCGGCTGGCGAGAGCTTGAGCCGCGCGGTCAATCTCTCTGATTATTATGACCTCTCGGTCTCGGGCAATTACGCAATTAGATACGACGTGGCGTCTGTGGAATTGTATGCAAAGGCGGATAACAATGCTGGCCGCCTGACCTCGAACACGTTGAACCTTTTCATAGAAGGGCGCGCGGCTCGCGCGCCCGAAGCGATCCCAGCCCTGATTGTAAGCGGGACGACCACCTTCAACGGTTGCTCCGCCTCGCGGCAGACCGACCTGATCAACGCCCGTAATGCCGCCAGCACCTATGCCACGGAAGCAATGGCTTACTTTAGCGCGAACAAGCAAGGCGCACGCTATATCACCTGGTTCGGTGTATATGACCCCAGCCGGTATAACGCGGTTTCGAGTCATTACAGCTCAATCAGTACCGCAGTGGACACTGCCAACCCAATGAATTTTGACTGTACTTGCACAGATCCATCGGTTTATGCTTATGTTTACCCCAACTCGCCTTACACCATCTATCTGTGCGGGGCGTTTTGGAGTGCGCCCGTGACCGGCACCGACTCGAAAGCCGGAACGCTCATCCATGAAATCACCCATTTCAACGTGGTGGTTGGCACGGATGACTACGTCTATGGGCAAAGCGGCGCCCAAGCCCTGGCGATCAGCAATCCCGCCCAGGCGATCATGAACGCCGACAACCACGAATACTTTGCGGAAAACAACCCCCCTCTTGAAATTACGCCCACCTTCACCATCTCCGGCAATGCCGGGGTGGCGGGCGCGACCCTGAGCTACACCGGCGGCTCGACGATGGCGGATGGCAGCGGGAACTACTCCTTCGGGGTGCCGTCCGGCTGGTCCGGCACGGTCACGCCCTCCAAGGCGGGCTACACCTTCACGCCGCCCAACAGGACCTACACGAACGTGGTTTCAGATCAGAGCGCACAGAACTACACCGCCACGCAAACTGGAGGCACCAATCTCCTGCAAGATCCCAGCTTCGAGGCTTACACACCCAATCCTTACTGGGTAGAAGCCTCCACAAATTATGGGACGCCCTTGTGCACGATTGCGGATTGTGCCACCGGCGGTGGGAGCGCCGGGCCGCGGACAGGCTCCGTCTGGAGTTGGTTCGGTGGTACTGACAATTATGAGTCAGCCTCACTTTCGCAAAATGTCGTTTTTCCCAATGTCTCTTCCACTCTCTCGTTTTACCTTTGGATCGGCGCGGCCGGTCCAGGCAGCGACTCATCTGACGTATTTAATGCCAAGATCGATGGTGTGACAGTATTTTCAGCGAATGCAACTCAAATAAACTCTTACCCCGCCTACACGCCGGTAAGCGTGGATGTCAGCGCTTACGCCAATGGCGCCATGCACACCGTAACGTTTGACTCCGTGACTGCTGGACAGACTGTTAACTTCAACCTGGACGATGTAGCTCTAACCGCAGTTGCTAGTGCTACCTTCGCGGATGTGCCAACCA
>JALHUM010000334.1 GCA_022865905.1 Anaerolineales bacterium
ATGGCTGCTCCATAGGTGATGAGACCAGGATCGGTGCCTTCGTTGAGATCCAGGCTGGAGCGGTAGTTGGGAAAAGGGTCAAAATCTCCAGCCACACATTCATCTGTGAGGGCGTCACCATTGAAGACAATGTCTTCATCGGACATGGAGTCATGTTCATTAATGACCGCTATCCGCGCTCGACCAACCCGGACGGTTCGACCCAGATCGGCGAGGATTGGGTCTGTGTCCCGACGTTAATCTGCCGGGGAGCTTCGCTCGGCAGCAACGCCACCATCCTGTGCGGTGTGAAGGTTGGCGAGGGCGCGATCGTCGGCGCGGGAAGTGTTGTAACAAAAGATGTACCCCCTTATACGATCGTGGTCGGCAACCCGGCCAGGGTATTGCGCAAGGTAGAGTCGATTCTTGTTGAAGAACTTAAGTCACACTCCCAGGAGACCTGTTATGAAAACAATGACCATGGAGAGTACGAAGCCTTTATTATCAGACCTTAGGAATCCTGCAGTCGCGAACAGTTATCTGCTCTTCAAGCGCCTGTTGGACGTGCTGATTGCCCTGGGGTTGATCGTCCTGTTTGGGCCATTGATGTTGTTGATCATGGCCGGCATTCGCATCTCCTCGCCCGGGCCCATTTTTTACTGGCAAACGCGGATTGGAAAAAATGGCAGGCCATTTCGCATGCTCAAATTCCGTTCGATGCAGGTCAAAAATGATCCGGATTTGCACCGGGCGTACGTGCAAAAGTTGATCCACGAAAATATACAGCCCGGCGCTAGCGGCAAATCCAACCTCAAGATGCTGGGCGACCCGCGCATCACCGGCTTGGGCAAGTACTTGCGCAAGTTCAGTTTGGATGAGCTGCCGCAGTTTTTCAATGTATTAAGAGGCGAGATGTCGATGGTCGGTCCGCGGCCCTCCTTGCCCTACGAGTACGAGGTTTACAAAGAATGGCATAAACAGCGCTTGATGGTGCTGCCCGGTATCACTGGTCTATGGCAGGCGATGGCGCGTAACACTGTCTCGTTTGATGATATGGTGCGGATCGATATGGAGTACATCCAGTCCATGAACCTGTGGCTGGATCTCAAGATCATGTTTCTCACACCGATCGTAATGATCCGAGGGAAAGGAGCGGGATAAGATGAGCGAATCAAAAATTCACGACCCTATCCGCGTGGGCATCATTGGTCTGGGATATTGGGGACCAAAGCTGGCACGCAATTTCCACGGACTGGATGGGACCTGCATAGTAGCGATGGCCGCTGATTTGCGCCAGGAACGCTTTGCCGATTTGAAAGAACTCTGTCCGGATGCAGCTGTTACAAATGATTACAGGGACCTGTTGAATGGTGTCCTGGATGCAGTCGTCATTGCCACACCGGTCAGCACGCACTACCGCCTTGCGAAAGAAGCGCTGCTGGCCGGCAAACACGTGCTGGTGGAAAAACCGTTGGCCGAATGTTCGATTCAGGGCGAGCAGCTAGTGGCGATTGCGAGACAAAACAACCTGCGCCTTATGGTTGGCCATACCTTCCTGTACAACCCGGCGGTTGAGACGGTTCGGCGTGTGATCCTGGCGGGCGAGCTCGGCGAAATCTACTATCTGAATGCCACGCGGGTCAACCTGGGCCTGCTGCAGCCCGATATCAATGTCATGTGGGATCTCGCTCCCCATGATCTCTCGATCTTCAATTTCATCCTCGACCAGGATCCAATCAAGGTGAGTGCTATCGGGGGAGTATATATAAACAAAGTGGGCGGGCTCCCGGAAGTGGTGTACGTGACACTGCGTTACTGTAATGATTTGATCGCGAATCTGCGGGTAAGCTGGCTGGACCCCGTAAAAATACGTCAGCTCACGGTTGTGGGCAGCAAGAAGATGCTGGTCTACGATGACATTTGTGAGCACAAGGTGATGCTCTACGACAAGGGTGTGCACGTATCTCCCTTTTG
>JALHUM010000335.1 GCA_022865905.1 Anaerolineales bacterium
CTTATTTTTCTTTTTTGGGCGCGCAGGAAGAAATGGAAAAGCGAGTTCGATTTCCGTACAGGCTTTTTTGTCTCGGCCCTGTTTGCTGTGCTTTGGCTGACTCATGCCTGGGCCTCATTGGGTAGGAATATTTGCGTATTCTGTTATGCGGAATATATTTCGTTTTTCACCCCTTTGGGCATCATATTGTTGGTGGTATCCTTACGCTCTTGGGAAAAGAAACATTCACCGCTAAGAACCGCCGCGCTCATCCTCTTCATTTTGGCCCTGGCAACAGGCTTGGGATACTCTGCGTATGAAGATCTTTCCTTGAAAGATACGATTGATTCTGTGCTAAAAGCTCTCGTTCCCCGTATGAGGAACTTCCAATTCTTGCCAGGCAGTGTTCCACTATGGAGGGTCTTGGGCAATAAATATGGCTGGAGTTACATTGAGAGCTATGAAGTCTTCAGGCGGCTGATTCCTGCTGCTGCGGGCTTGCTCGTTGGGATCCTTATTATTTTGCTTGCTTTGGGACTGTTTTATTTGATTCTGAAAAGGCTCCCCATGTTTAGGTTCTCTTTCGAATTCACCGCGGCGCTTATTTTTCTCGTCGCAGGCACTCTGCTTTCGCCCTCCCTGCTTCTTGGAGGCGGGCGCTTTGCCTACGATTGCAGTGGAGATACGATTGCCTCATACGAGTCAACGGGTGCGCAACTCGCAAGCCTGATTCCTCTTGGTAGTAAAGTATACTGGGATAGCGGTTCTTCGGGTTCTTTCGTGTCTACCTTGTTACTTTATTTGCCTGAGATACAGGTATTTCCACCGCAGATCAATGGACAATTCAGCTTCCGCACTGGAGGAAATCCCGACGATCTTTTCCGAGTTGGTCTCTGGAATGATGAACTGGCAGCGCAGTGGGTGCAGGCAGCCGATGTGATTGTTATCCAAAAACCGCCCATTTTCCCCTCGTGGGAATATTATATTTCACTGGATAATTATGATTTGCATCTGGTTCAGCAGCCCCTCGGTTCTTGCCAGGTAAACAGCGATCTGCGGGTCTATCTGAGGAAACCGTGAAACTGTCTCTTATTGTCCCGGTCTACAATGAAGAAGAAAGTCTGCAGCTCCTTTTCGAGGCTATCCGACAGGCCCTGGATCCTTTGCCTCACACCTGGGAGGTCATTTTCGTAGACGATGGCAGCCAGGATGGCAGTCTCGCCGCGCTGAAAGTATTTGCCCAGAAGGATTCTGCGCATGTGCGCGTGATTGTCCTCCGGCGAAACTTCGGGCAGACGGCCGCCATCGCAGCCGGCATTGACCACGCCCAGGGAGAGATCATCGTTTTACTGGACGCGGATATGCAAAACGACCCTGCGGATATCCCCATGCTGCTGGCGAAGCTTGGAGAGGGCTACGATGTGGTCAGCGGTTATCGCAAGGATCGTAAGGATACCTTCACGACCCGCATCCTGCCCTCGCGCATTGCGAACTGGCTCATCTCGGTCGTGACAGGCGTGCGCCTGCACGATTATGGCTGCACGCTCAAGGCTTACCATCGTGATGTGCTCAGCGGCTTCCGGCTGTATGGCGAAATGCACCGCTTCATCCCGGTCTACGCGCACGCGGCCGGAGCGAGGATCGCCGAGGTTCCCGTCCGCCATCACCCGCGCAAGTACGGAAAGGCCAATTATGGTCTGGGCCGTACCGTTAAAGTTCTGCTGGACCTGTTCACGGTCAAGTTCCTGCTCAGTTATGCCGCCAAGCCCATCTACCTTTTCGGCGGCACCGGGATCGGGTTGATGTTCATCAGTACACTGGCGTTGTTGGTCTTAATGATCCGGCGCGTTTTTTTCAATATCTCGGTGCTCGCCTCGCCGTTCTTCCAAATGAGCGTCATGTTCTTCATCCTGGGTTTTCAATCTATCCTGATGGGTCTGATCGCCGAACTGCTGGTGCGCACGTATCACGAGTCCCAGCAGAAGCCCACGTACACAGTCCGAGAGGTGATCAACGGGGATTCAAGTGCGAATAAAGATAGGCTCTCCTGACGAGAGACAAAATGCGCATCTTGATCATTAACAGCGAATTTCCTCCCCTGGGCGGAGGGGCAGGCAATGCCAGTGCAAATCTGGCGCGGGAATTTGCTGCCCTTGACTATCAGGTTCTTGTTGTCACATGTGCCTTTGGTTCTTTACCAAAAGAAGAGGATTGGGAAGGCGTAAGAATTACACGTATCCCGGCGCTTCGGCGTAGGATGGATCGCTCCGGCGCTTTGGAGCAGGCCAGTTTTGTGCTCTCAGGTGCTTTCGCCGCCTCGAAAGTCGTGCGCCGCTGGCGACCGGATGTTGTCCTGGCTTTTTTCGGTATACCGGCCGGCCTGATCGCCTGGTGGATCCAATCTATCTGCAAAATTCCGTATATCGTCTCTTTGCGCGGCGGGGATGTGCCTGGCTTTCGTCCCTACGACTTTGCAACCTATCATAGAATCATCGCTCCTTTGTTACGCAAGGTATGGAGATGTTCCGCCGGACTGGTAGCAAACAGCCGGGGGCTAAAAGAACTTGCACAGGCCTTCGACAGCCGTTGCCCAATCCAGGTCATTCCAAACGGTGTTGATCTGAAACGTTTCGCCCCTCCTCTCCATTGGCAATGCTCGCCACCGCGCTTGCTTTTCGTTGGCCGCCTGGTATATCAGAAAGGACTGGATATCCTGCTGCCGGCCTTGAGCGAACTGAAACATTTGCCCTGGGAATTAATTGTTGTCGGTGATGGTCCATATCGCAGTGCATTGGAGAAAGCGGCCCTTGCTCTCGGCATATCGGAGCGTATAAATTTTACCGGCTGGCAGCGTAACGACAACCTTGTTCGCCAGTATCAGGCGGCAAATATATTCGTATTCCCATCCCGCCACGAAGGGATGCCAAATGTCGTGTTGGAAGCAATGGCTTGCGGCCTGCCCGTAATTGCCACATCCATTGCCGGCAACGAAGAACTGATAACGCACGGCAAAACAGGTTTGCTCGTTCCGCCAGAAGATTCGATAAACCTTATGGAAGCCCTCTCCGCACTGCTTTCGAATCCGAAACAATGCAAACAAATGGGGGTGGCAGGCAGAACACGCGTGAAGGAGCATTTCACCTGGAGAGGCGTTGCGCTGCAGTACGTCGAGTTGTTTAACTCCGTCGTGGAGGATGTCTGATGTGCGGGATTTGCGGCATCGTACGTAGCGACCTC
>JALHUM010000336.1 GCA_022865905.1 Anaerolineales bacterium
GGGAGAAGGAAGTTTTTTCATCCTGGTAGGAATGGGGGTAGAAGCTATGTTCATTAAGGGAGCGGGGCTTGAAAGAACACTCGCCTGGTTTGGAGTAAGGGGCATGCTTGTCTTGACGAGAACGGCTCCCGATTTTTCTGAATTTGCTGCAGCATATACAGGTTGCTTTTGTACCAGAGAACTGGTCAAAATAATTGCAAGAATTACTCCCACCATTTAGGAAAATCTAATGATCGAGTTAATTATTGGAAACGTTTTATTTTTGAGGGTTTGCATCTTTTTTTCTCACTTGGTTTAATGGTAAAAGCACAGATAGGGTCGGGTTTCACAATTAAAAATCCCTGGGGGCCGGACCTCCAAGGGATTGATGGAAAATTAATCTGCTTAGGCGGTTCGGCGGTCGTGCGGCGAAGAGCCGTTTAGACCCGTAACTTTGCGCCCCCGGTTTTCACCGGGTTTGCCTTTTTCAACTGCTTTATCCGTATTACTATATCTACAATAACACATTTTCGCTGCGTAGAGTTATCATTTCTGTAAATTAACTCTTTTGTAAGATAGCGCTTACGCTAATTCAATCCTGACGATGGGATGCTATAAAAACCAGGCAATGATACGATCTACCTTAGCACATCTGAGGTAAAGAATCGCCTTGTTTCGGGGCTTTGGTGGGGATGCAAGATAGATAAAAACAAATCACCAGGAATTATCATGAAATATAGGAGCAAAACATTATGAAAATCCCCTTTGTTGACCTTCGTGCGATGCACGAGGAAGTTCGTCCCGAGATCGAAGCCGCCTTCAAAGACGTCTTTGATCATTCATCGTTCGTCGGAGGTTCGTATGTGGATACCTTCGAGAAAGACTTCGCTTCGTTTTGTGGCGTAAGCCAGGCGGTTGCCTGCGCCAGCGGTACCGATGCGGTCAAGCTGGCTCTGATGGTTGCCGGTGTATGTGCAGGCGATGCGGTCATCACTGCTTCGCACACCTTTATTGCCACCGTTGAGGCCATCACCTTGATCGGCGCACACCCGATCTTTATCGAAATCGATTCTGACACCTATCACCTTTCCCCGGCAGACCTGGAGAGATTTTTGCAGGAGGAATGCCGCCTGGGCCCGGATGGACATTGGGTGGACGGTAATAGTGGCCTGCCGGTCACTGCAGTCCTGCCCGTTCACCTGTACGGCCTGATGGCCGATATGAAACCGATCCTTGAGCTGGCCGAGAAGTACAACCTCCAGGTGGTGGAAGATTGCGCGCAGGCCCACGGCGCCAGCTATTTGCTGGATGGAAAGAATATGAAAGCCGGCAGCCTGGGTCAGGCGGGCGCCTTCAGCTTCTACCCCGCAAAGAACCTGGGCGCGATGGGTGAAGGCGGCCTAGTCACCACACAGGATGAACAAGCCGCCCAGCGTATGCGGCTGTGGCGCGACCATGGCTCCAGCCAGAAATACGTCCATATCTCTCCGGATGGGTGGAACGGCCGCCTCGATGCCCTGCAGTGCGCCATATTGGATGTCAAACTTAAGAAGCTGGACGAATGGAACGATCGCCGCCGCCAGGTTGCCAAATGGTATCGGGAGCGTCTGGGTGGGAACGAAAAGATCGTCCTCCCGTCTGTTCCCACCGGAAGAGAGCACATCTATCACCTTTACGTGGTGCGAGTGCGAGACCGCGACCGGGTAATGCAGGAATTGGGCGCGCGCGGCATTAGCTGCGGCTTGCACTATCCCATCCCACTGCA
>JALHUM010000337.1 GCA_022865905.1 Anaerolineales bacterium
AGGGGTGAGCCGGCTGCCTTGCGCGCTCGTGGCCTCAAGCCACAGAGCGCCATGCCGAAGGCGTTGGCCTTCGGCGCTTCCCCGGTTCTATCGGGGGAGCCGGTGTTAGCCGCTGTACAGCTTCATTATGGTCTAGATACTTGATTACCAAATGCCTGGTAACAGGCGATAACGCACCTGACGGGCATAATCCACATAGCCGGTCAGCTCGGCCTGTAAGGTGCGGTCTTCGAGAGCTGTACGGAGGATGAGCAGGATTGCGCACAATCCACTGACGATTATTGCCCACCATGAAGCGAGTAGGGTGGGCATGGCTAATTCAAAGATAATCATGCCAACGTAAGCCGGATGACGCACGTAGCGGTACGGGCCGTTTGTAACAGCAGTGTGGCCACGGTCGGACTGTATACGAACGATCTGCGAGAAGAAGGCGTTGGAGGCCATAGCCCATGTGAGCAGAGCATAGCTCAGGACACACACTATCAATGCAGCAATTTGGGCAGCCAAAGGAAAACCACTTGTCCAGCCATAGCGTTGATCAAGTCCAGCGAGAATATAGCGCACTAATTGCAGAAGTCGAAGGATGCTCAGGATGGCTCTATCCCAAGTCTTAACTCCCTTGGGGGGAGTCAGGCGCTCAGCCATCAGTTCTGGATTGAAGCGGAGGAGGAGAATATCCATCGCTGTATAACAAGCCAGCCACACGGCGATTGCTGCCCAGGCGGGCCACCAGTCAATCCGCCCGGCTGACCAGAATAGAGCTACGCCCATGCCGACAATACCCAAGATCTGATCCAAGACATAACGTGCGATAAGCTTTGTGTTCATGTTCTTTCACCTCAAAAAGATGGCGGCTAACGGATTGGCTTCGCGGAACATCCTCGTGAAGTACCCGCCGAAGGTCCCCGCCGAAGGTCCCCGCAGGGGGCAGGGGGAAGGGTGTAGGGGGCAGCGGCATCCTTGGGCTCTCCCTCTCCATTTTCGCAGAAAATGGGGAGGGTGGCCCGCCGTAGGCCCCCTTGAGGGGGCAGGGCCGGGTGGGGTTCTCCCCCCATTTTCGCGCCATTTCTGGCAAAACGCGCCTGCGCGCGAGCGGCGTCGCGTAGCATCCCCGGAGCGCAGCGCAGGGGGCAGACGGCTGCCTGCCTAGTTATTTGGGGGGCCGCTGCCTGCCCCGGTTCTATCGGGGGAGCCAGTGTTGGGCGCAATCAAATATATTTATTAACAAACTCAGCAATGCGCCCAATCGCCTGGTTTGCTTCCGCCAGGTCGGGAACACACGAATGCCAATCATGCCACATGTGTGGCCAGATTTCCAACGTTAGTTCAACACCTGCTGCCAGTGCATTATCGCTGAAGCGCCTCGAATCATCCAAAAGAATCTCATCAGCTCCGGCCTGAATTAGAATCGGCGGGAGGCCATGCAAGTCAGCGAGCAGTGGCGAAATGTGGGGATCGCTCATGTCGTGATTGCCGACATAAAGGGACGCCATTGTCCGGGCAAATTTCGGGGATAGGAGTGCATCTCGTAGGGCATTCGTCTGCATGGTCTTGCCATTGCATGTCAGATCGGTGTTTGGCGAGATACATACTGCTGCGGCTGGAAGCGGTTGTCCATTATCGCGTAAAACAAGTAGTGTACAAATTGTTAAATACCCTCCTATTGAGTCGCCAGCAATCACAATCTGTTGCGGCTTGAAGCCCTCTGAAAGCAACCAGCGATACGCAACAACGCAGTCGTTCATTCCAGCAGGGAAGGGATACTCGGGCGCTAACCGATAGTCGGGTATTAATACTCGCAGGTCGCATGCCAACGCTATGTGGCCGATCATCTTGCGCGACGAATTGTACAGACCCAACACGCCACCCCCGCCGTGGAGATATAGCAATACTGCGTCGGTCGTAGCGTCTGGTGGAATCATCCATTCACAGCGTACTTCACTGGCATCCACCGAAGCCCAATGTAATCCTTTCGGAACTTGTATTTGATGTTCACCTGCGCCAGAACCAATGCGGAGTTTAGAAATTGAACCAAGTAAGGGTAATGCTGCAATCCTATAAATCCATTGGGTACCGCGAATGAAGTAACTCTTTATGTTGGACATATCCTATCGCCCTCCGAAAAGTGGAAAAGCGTGTATAACAAACATCCTTTGAGTTGCGCCTAACATCTGGTTAGCCGGACAACCTAATGGACTATGGGCGGTCTGTATAACATCCTAACCAGTTAGGTCTCCTACCAGTTGCTCTAATAGTTCCCGCAAAAACTATTACCGAACAATGACCAATACCATAAGCAAAAAGAAGTGCAGCTCCATAAAAAAATTGTGCAGCTGACAGTTTAAACACAATACCCAGCATTG
>JALHUM010000338.1 GCA_022865905.1 Anaerolineales bacterium
AGACCAACAGACCAGTAAGACCAATCAGGTGACGAGGATGAGGGTTCTCTGCCGCGAGGCGGAGCTAATCCCGGCAAAGTTCGCCGGGAGAAAATCGAACAATCAGCGGAAGCCCTCCGGGGATGCCACGCCCCGATCTCTTTCCCTCCAAATCATAGTTCCGCGAGCAATGCTCTCCGGGTAACCGGAAAGACAAAGGTGCAGAGCGTGGCATTGACGAGAATAGAGATTAGATAGTAGAGATTCGTAAAGAAACCTGGACTATTCTCCACTCTCTAATCTCGAATCTCTAATACCGGAGGGAACCCCTATGTGTGGAATCGTCGGTTACATCGGCCCGCGCGACGCGACGCCGATCATCTTGAACGGCCTGAAACGGCTGGAATATCGCGGCTACGATTCGGCCGGCCTGGCCGTGCTGCAAGCTGGCAAGATCGAGGTGCGCCGCGACGCCGGCAAGCTCTCGCGCCTGACGGAACTGGTGCAAGAGACGCCCGTCAGCGGGTCGCCGGGCATCGGTCACACCCGCTGGGCCACGCACGGCGCGCCGAACGCCAGGAACGCCCACCCCCACCTGGGCAGCACCAAGCGCGTGGTCGTCGTCCACAACGGCATCGTCGAGAACTTCCTCGAGCTGCGCGACGAGCTGACCGCCGAGGGCGTGAAATTCAGCTCGGAGACCGACACCGAGACCATCGTCCACCTGGTCGAGCACCACATCGCTTCCGGCCTCGACCTGACCGAAGCCGCCCGGCGGACATTCCTGCAGATCCAGGGCGCGCACGGCATCGTCCTGCTCTCCGCCGACGAGCCGGACAAGATCGTCTGCGCCCGCATCGGCAACGCCGGGGGCGTGGTCATCGGGCTGGGCGAAGGCGAGAATTTCATCGCCTCCGATATCCCCGCCATCCTCGAACACACCCGCCGCGTCATCTTCCTCGAGTCGCGCCAGATGGCAGTTGTGACGCGTGACACAGTACAGGTGGAGACGCTGGATGGAATGGCAATCCAGCCCCAGGTCCACAGCGTGGCGTGGGATGCCGTCTCCGCCGAAAAAGGGGAATACCGTCACTTCATGCAGAAGGAAATCCACGAACAGGTGCGTTCGTTGACCGATACCCTGGCCGGACGTGTGGACTTCAACGCCGGGCGCATCCGTCTGCCGGAACTCAACCTGACCCCGGGTCTGGCGCGCAAAATCGAGAAAATTTACCTGACCGCGTGCGGCACGGCTGCCTACGCCGGCATGGTCGGCAAAATCCTGATCGAGAAGATCGCCCGCATCCCGTGCGCGTTGGAGATCGGCTCCGAGTTCCGCTACAGTGACCCGATCATTGACGAGAACACGATCGTGCTGGCGATCAGCCAATCCGGCGAGACGGCCGACACGCTGGCCGCCATGGAAGAGGGGCGCAAGAAGGGCACGCGGCTATGGTCCATCGTCAACGCCATCGGCTCTCAGGCAATGCGCATCGCCGACGGTTACATCTCCATGCAGACCGGGCCAGAGATCGGCGTGGCCTCCACCAAGGCCTTCACTGCCCCGCTGGTGGACCTGTACATGCTGGCCGTGCTGCTGGCGGATTTGCGCGGCGGCATTGACGAGAAAACCCGCCGCGCTTTGGTGGCCGATCTGCGCCTGATCCCGGCGCTGGCCGGAAAGGTTCTCAGCCGGGACGCCGAGATCGAGAAGATCGCCTACACCCTGAAAGACATTCGCGATTGCCTGTACCTGGGGCGCGGCATCAACATGCCCATCGCCTACGAGGGCGCGCTGAAGCTCAAGGAAATTTCTTACATCCACGCCGAGGGCTACCCGGCCGGCGAGATGAAGCACGGTCCGATCGCTTTGATTGACGAGAACATGCCGGTGGTCTGTTTAGCCCCCAAAGACCCCTGGCACGAAAAGATGATCAGCCAGATCCAGCAGGCCAAGGCGCGCGGCGGGATGGTGATCGCTGTCGCCACCGAGGGCGACGAGTTGGTCGCTTCGCTGGCCGACCACGTGCTCTGGGTGCCCGAAACGCCCTGGATGCTCAGCCCGGTAGTGACCGTCATCCCGTTGCAGATGCTGGCCTATCACATCGCCGCCATCCGCGGCCTGGACGTGGACCAGCCGAGGAACCTGGCGAAGTCAGTCACGGTGGAGTGATCCAAGTGGGGCGCACCTTCGAGGTGCCCCCCATCTCAGATTAACAGCAGGTTAAAAACCTTGACGGAATTTAGCCTGCCTGATAGACTCACGGCGCTGGTGGTAAGTGTTCGTGCTGGATGGTAAGGGAGCCGGCCAGAACAAAGGTCCACGTTCAGGCTGGCGTTTTTTATGCCAACAACGTTGCAGACACCTCGGCCGCGCAGAATACTTCCACCGCACCATATTCTTTTTTTCGATCTAGTAAGGAGAAGAAATACGATGAACGAGCGTGTGACCGGAACGGTCAAATGGTTCAATGCGGCGAAAGGTTACGGCTTCATCGCCCGCGAAGGCGGCCCGGACGTTTTCGTCCACTTTTCCGCCATCGAGTCCGAAGGCTTCAAGACCCTGCAAGAAGGCCAGCAAGTGGAATTCCGCGTCGAGCAAGGTCCCAAAGGTCTGCAGGCGGCCGACGTCAAGCCAGTGTAACCCCTGAATATGAACCTGGAATCCCTCCCTGCTTTCGGGAGGGATTTTTTATTTCCGCTGCACCTCGACCTGGCTCAACCAATCTCCCACGAAGAGGACCAGCGCGCTGCCCAGTGTGGCCATGCCGGTATTGACCGGCCCAAGCGCAAGGAACGTCCATCCAAGCCTGGCCGCCAGCAGGTGCCCGGCCCAAAATCCCACCCAGGCGAGGATGAGGAAGAGAAGCAGCTTTTTCAGGCCGCCACCTTTCCAGAGATGGAAGGCCGCGCCATAGAGGCTGGAAAGCACAAGGCCGAAGAAGAGTGCAGGAAGGGTCATGTTCTATTCCTCGTAGTTCCAAACAAGAATGAATATACAATACTGGCTATGCGCAGTTATTAGACAATAATCCCACCGCCGAGCAGCACCTCCCCAGCGTAGAACACCGCCGCCTGGCCGGGTGTAACACCGCGCTGCGGCGCATCAAACTGGACCCTGGCCTGCTGGCCGTCCATCAGCCTCACCTCGGCGGGGGCATCTTTCGCCGAATAGCGGATCTTGACCTGTGCACGGAAACTCGCCGAGGGTGGCTCCACGGCTATCCAGTTGACATTGTCCGCAACCAACTCAGATCGCCCCAATTCAACCTCGATCCCAACGATGAGGGAATTAGTCGCCAGTTCTTTCGCCAGCACATAAAGCGGTTGGGAGGCAGCAATCCCCAGGCCCTTGCGCTGACCGATGGTGTAATGAGCCAGTCCCTGGTGTTGGCCGAGCACCTTTCCATCCCGGGTCAGGATCGGTCCGGGTTTGCTGATCTCAGGCGCGTTCCGACGCAGGAATTCCCGATAATCTTCGCCAGCCAGGAAACACAAATCCTGGCTGTCGGCGCGGGTCGCGGTCGGCAGGCCAAACGATCCAGCGAGTTTGCGAATCTCGGATTTGGGGTAATCGCCAATCGGGAAGAGCGCTTTCGCCAGCTTCTCCTGCGTCAGCCCATACAACACATAGGATTGTTCTTTTGAGCGATCAACAGCTCTCAACAACTGCTGCTTCCCGCTTTCCGCCTCCCGCTTTCTGACATAATGCCCCGTCGCCAGGTAGTCCGCGCCGAGGGCGAGGGCGTGATCGAGCATGAAATCCCAGCGGATTTTGCGGTTGCAGATCAGGCACGGATTCGGCGTCACGCCCTGGGTGTAACCATCCAGAAAGTTTTGCACAACAGTAGAACGGAAGATTTCTTTCGCATCCACAACGTAAAAGGGGATGTCGAGCTTGGCCGCCACACGCCGCGCCTGAGCCATGGAATCGGGCGTGCAGCAGCGGTTGGAATCCTCCCTGCCCGGCTCCGACCACAACCGCAGCATCATGCCAATAACCTCATAGCCTTGCTGCTTGAGCAAGGCCGCGGCAACGGAACTATCTACACCTCCTGACATGGCAACGACAACTTTGGACATATCTTTTACCACAGATGAACACAGATAAACACAGATAGTCTGATAAACGCGGTTTAGGCTTTCAGGGATTTCCATGAATCGTGCGGAATAATGCGGCGGATTTCGACTTTTGGCCTGTAGAAGTTGATTTGCAAACAAACAGGCAAGCCCGTTGCGCGAAGGTAATTCAAGCATTGAGCCACATGGAATTCTTCCAGCAACTTTACGGCTTTGAATTCGACCAGGATAAGTTCTTCGACCAATAAATCAACGAAGAATTCACCAACCACAATCCCATCATATGCAACCTTGATTGGATATTGTTGCCGTGCTCTTAAGCCCGATTTTCCAACTTCAATCGCTGTAGCGTTTTCATACACTTTCTCTGCAAAACCACCGCCAAGTGTATTGCTCACTTTGTAAACACAGCCTATGATCATTTCTGTAATCTCATTGACTTCCATTTTGTTCATCCTCCTTATCCGTGTTCATCTGTGTTTATCTGTGGCTAATCTTCTCGCCTGTTCCACCAAAGGAGGCAAAGTTTTCAAGAAGGCATTCACATCAGCAAGTGTTGTGCCAACACCAAGCGTGACCCGCAGCGACCCCCGCGCCCACTCGCGCGGCAGGCCAAGGCTGGTCAGAACATCCGATGGTTCGGGGTTGCCGGTCTTGCAGGCCGAACCGGACGAACAGGCAAAACCGGCCGCATCCAACAGGGTCAGGAGCAGGTTGCCATCCACGCCCTCGAAGGCGAAAGAGCAGTGGTTAGGCAACCGGTCAGTTGGGTGGCCGGTCAAACGAGAGTTGGGAATCTCTTCCAGAATGGTCCCTACAATACGGTCGCGCGGCGGCTTGACGTGAGCCGTTCGTTCCACACGCTCCTCGTTCGTCAGGCGAAAAGCCTCGGCAAAGCCGACGATAAAAGGCACGTTCTGCGTCCCCGCCCGCAGACCGAACTCCTGCCCACCGCCGGTCTGGGATGGGACGAGCGGCGTTCCCTGGCGGATGTAGAGCGCGCCAACTCCCTTCGGCCCATAGAACTTGTGCGCGCCGAGCGAGAGCATGTCCACGCCGAGAGATTGCACATCCACAGGTAAATAAGCTGCAGCCTGCACCGCGTCGGTGTGGAAGAGCACACCGTGCTCGTGGCAAATTTCTGCAATTTCACGGATCGGGTTGATCGTACCGATCTCGTTGTTGGCGTACATCACTGAAACAATCGCGGTATCGTGGCAGATAGCCTTTTCTACCATTTCAGGATACACCATGCCCGACTCGTCCACGTCCAGCCACTCGACCTGGAAGCCGTAGTGCTTTTCGAGCTGCTCGGCGGTCTTGCTGACGGCGTGATGCTCGGCGCGGGAGGTGAGTAGCCAGTTCGCGCCCGTTTTTTCTCGCATGGCAAGCCCCGCGCCGCGCAAGGCAAGATTGTCTGATTCCGAGCCACAGGAGGTGAAGAATATCTCGTCAGGGCGGCAGTTCAACACCGAGGCGACGGTCTCGCGGGCGGAATCAACCGCAGCCTCGGCGCGCTGTCCATAGCGGTGGACGGAGGATGGGTTGCCAAACATTTCAGAGAAATAAGGCAGCATCGCGTCGAGGACGCGCGGGTCAACAGGGGTGGTGGCGGCGTAGTCGAAATAAATCATGAGGGATTGACGATTTACGATATGCATTTTACGATTGACAAGGTGTGGTTAGAATTATACTCGCATGAAGGATGGTTTGAGCGATGGCGTCTGCGAAGTTGCCTCAGGCGATGTTACTTGTATGACAAAGAGAAATCCATAAAAAAGCCAATGCCTGAATTCAAAAACGAAGATGAAGAGCGTGAGTTTTGGGCGACTCACGACTCCAGCGAATACGTGGACTGGAGCAAAGGCAAACGAGCCG
>JALHUM010000339.1 GCA_022865905.1 Anaerolineales bacterium
AAAGAGAAATCCCCCGCACCTCTCGATGGGGGGATTTCTCTTTACTGAATGTGGCGAGGAGATTGCTTCCCGAAGGCTCGCAACGACACAGAACAGGAAGCCGAGACTTCAAGAAAGCCATGGCGCAGTGGCATTTGCTGCTTGATTATTATTTTTATATATGTATACTGAAACATAGAATAAAACCACCATTCAGCTGGCTATCCGACGGATATTGTCCCTCGGAGGAGACACCCATGAACGCAAAATCACGCATCCTTTCCACCATGCTGCTCGTTGATCTCTCGATCCTCTTAGTTCTGAGTGCAAGCAATGTCTATGTCGCTCGCGCCCAGGATGCTGGTCCAGAGAATCCAACAGGGGACACTATCCCTTTGACTACTCAGGATCTACCAAACCTGGTCTTCCAGACGCCGGATGGCTGGGGAGCACTGCCCAGTGATCTGGCCGACCAGTCTGGCGGCCCACCTCTCATTAACGACGCCTTCCACGCGCCTGACCTGCCAAAGAATGGCGCACCAAGTTCCAGCGGGTCGAGCGCACCGGGTTACTACGATACCAGTTCCTATATGATTGGCAGCATTGCAGTCGGCATTATTCTCCCGGAAAGCACAGGCAACAACCAAAACTGGACGACGACCCTGCGCGATTCAGTTTACAGCGAAATCACGGCCGGGTTGGACCGCTGGCGCGCCTGGGGTGTCACCTATAACACAAACGTCAGCTTTGCGTATGAATATTATTATGCCATTCCCACCACATACGAGCCCATCGAGCAGTCTTCGACTAATGAATGCCTCTGGATCGCCCAGGTAATGACCAGTATGGGTTATAGCGGGTCAACCTGTTACGACCAGGTGCGCAATTACGATAACAACCTGCGGACTCGCCTGGGCACCGACTGGGCTGTTACCATATTTGTGGTGAATAGCATAAATGATGCCGACGGTCGATTCACGGATAACTTTTTCGCCTACGCTTACTATGGCGGCCCTTTTATCATGATGACCTATGACAATGGCGGCTGGGGGATTGGCAGCATGGATCTGGTCGCACAGCATGAAATGGCGCACACCTTCTGGGCCGGCGATAATTACTATCAGGCCGGATACGGCGGCTGCCAGAGCACCACCGAAACCTTTGGCTACCTGGGGATCGCCAATAGCAACTGCGCTTACAATAATCCCGGCGCGGATACAAATGTACTCATGAATAACAACAATCCCAATCGCGTCCACTGGACAACGCTTTTCCAGGTAGGCTGGCGCGACTTGAATTCGAATTCGCGGCCTGACCCGGTGGATACCCTCCCCGGGATCGCATTGAACCCCTACTCCCCCAACCCGACAACCAATCCCCAACTCACTTATACAGGTACTGCCTATGACAATCCCCTTGCGCGTGTTATTGGCAATTGGTACCCTCCAAATGATGTGACCATCAACAAAATCGCTTCCGTGCAATACCGCGTGGATGGCGGCACCCTGCTAGGCGCCTCACCTGTTGACGGTACGTTCAACACGGATTATGAGCAGTTTACTTTCAGCACAAGCGCACTTGCCATTGGATCCCATACCATTGCAGTCCAGGCGACAAATTCGCGCGGCAATATATCCAGCACGTGGTTAGATACGGTCGTGATCGGGGCTTCCTACTCAATTGCGGGCTACGTCCGAACCGCCGCGGCGCTCGCCATCCCCGGCGTGACGCTGACCGGCCTGCCCGGCAGCCCGGTCACCAACGCCAGCGGCTACTACAGCGCTCAGGTCGCGTCCGGCTGGTCCGGCACAGTCACGCCCGCCAGGTCTGGCTACACCTTCACGCCAGCCAGTATAAGCTACACGAATGTGGTTTCAAATCAGACCGATCAGAACTACACAGCAGTTGCTACTGCCACCTTCGCGGATGTTCCAACCACACATTGGGCCTGGGATTGGATCGAGCGCCTGTATAATGCCGGCATCACCAGTGGCTGCGGGACCAATCCACTGGTCTACTGCCCAGAGGACCCCGTCACGCGTGCCCAGATGGCCATCTTCCTCGAGCGCGGCATAAACGGCTCGGCTTACAGCCCGCCGGCCGCGACCGGCATCGTCTTCGCCGACGTGCCGCTCTCCTACTGGGCGGCCAACTGGATCGAGAAACTCTACGCGGATGGCATCACCACCGGCTGCGGGACCTCGCCGCTGGTTTACTGCCCCGAAAGCTCCGTCACACGCGCTCAGATGGCTATCCTCCTGTTGCGCGCCAAGTATGGCGCGGCATACACCCCGCCCAACGCCACCGGCGTCTTCGCGGATGTGCCGCTCTCCTACTGGGCGGCCAACTGGATCGAGAGACTCTACGCGGATGGCATCACCTCCGGTTGCGGGACCTCGCTGCTGGTTTACTGCCCAGACGACCCTGTCACGCGTGCGCAGATGGCGGTCTTTTTGGTGCGTACGTTCAACCTGCCATGACACTATGGGCGAAAAATGGGATTGCAGTCGCTTCGCTCCTGCAATCCCATTTTTCGCCATCATTATTTAGGCCTTTTCCATGCGGCAAATTGCTTGATTTTTAGTTTATAATATATGTATTAACATGGCGCAAGCCATTCGCAACATGGAGGCTGAAATGCAAAACAAGAAACCAATCTCACTGACACATATCACTCTCTACGGGCTTTTGTTCGTGGCAGTGATCCTTATCGCCTTTGGTGTCAAGAGTCTACTATCCGCCCGCGCAGGGGGTACTACTGCGAAAACGCCAGCAGGTGCGGTTGTCAGCTTAAGAGCTGATAAAGCAGACTTTGACACAGCCGAGGATGTCACCCTGCATGTGACACTTACCAACCCCAACGATTTCTCGATCAGGGTGCTTAAATGGTTCACCCCCCTCGAAGGTGTCGAACAACCGCTATTCACCGTCACGCGGGATGGCGAGCCGGTCACTTACCTGGGTGCAATGGTCAAACGCCCCGCTCCAACCGAAAAGGATTACATCACTTTGGCGGCCGGTGAGAGAATTACAAGCGATGTCAACCTTTCCGCCTTTTACGACCTCTCGATCTCGGGCAACTATGAAGTTATGTACGATGTCACTTCAATTCAACTTTACGCAGGGGAGGATCTCGCGCAATTGAATAAAACGGGCCACCTGACCTCGAACACATTGAAGCTGTTCATCGAGGGACGTGTTGCTCCCGCAAACCCAACGCTGTACCCTAATTACCCTAATTAGTATCTTATCAGTGAAATCCTTGCTTTTTGTGCAAGAAACTCTCACTACAGAGAACACAGAGATCACGGGGGTTTTTAAAGGTTTTCTCTGTGGACTCCCCCGGCACTTGCGTCCGGGGCAAGTGTGTGCGCTCTGTGGTTCTCCTCTTTGGTTTCGGCTTGACCGAGTTAGGAATAACAAAGCGTGAACCAGCGGCAGTGTCGGGTTTGGAAACCCGACCTACATACTTCGCGAAGAGCGCCGGTCTCGCAATGAATGTTGGTTGCAGGAGGGGATTGCCTGTCCTGGCGTCAGGCCAGGGCTTCGTCGCACCCTTGCCCAGCCCGCAAGGGCAGGGAAGTACGCTCCTCCCCCAAGAACTGGGGACGATGTCGCAATGACAGATGAAATTCGTGATCTACTAATCATAAACTCAGGAGGATGAAATGCACGCTAAAAATCAGATCTCGCTGGCACATAAAATCCTATATGGAATTATGTCCCTGGCAGTATTCCTGGCAGACTTTGGTGCTGGAAACTTGCCCCCCGCCCGCGCCCAGGGAACCACCGCGAAAACGCCAACAGGTGCGGTTGTCAGCTTAAGCGCCGAAAAAGGATTCTTTGGCGCAGCCAGGGAGGTCACCCTGCACGTGACCATCACCAACCCTGATGAACCCTCGATCAGGGTGCTCAGGTGGCTCATACCCGCGGAAGGCCTTACAGAACCGCTATTTACCGTCACGCGGGATGGCGAGCCGGTGGCTTATCTCGGCATGCTCGTCAAGCGCGCCGCCCCAACCGAACAGGATTACATCACGTTGGCGGCTGGCGAGAGCTTGAGCCGCGCGGTCAACCTTTCCGATTATTATGACCTCTCGGTCTCGGGCAATTACGCAATTAGATACGATGTGGCGTCTGTGGAATTGTATGCAAAGGCGGATAACAATGCTGGCCGCCTGGCCTCGAACACGTTGAACCT
>JALHUM010000340.1 GCA_022865905.1 Anaerolineales bacterium
GATTGTATATCCATGATCATACACATATTTGAGGATAGACTGGACCAATTTCTCCACCTGATACCACCTATTTTTGCCTTCCTCAATACCTTTAACAACAACGCCAATTTCATTTGCTGAATGCTGTATCACGAATATCTTGGCAATTTCTCTAAAACCTTGATCTGGATCCTCATACGCTTCAACAACGAGCTGATTAGAATGTACCCTCTCATCTACATATCCTCCAACAACTTTCGTGTCAGAAACATCAGGACATATATATATTGGAAATAATTGAGAACTATATCTTCCATAATTTCTTTGAAACAAATTTATTAAAAAGAATATCTCATCATTCTCAATTGAAAAATCAATGGATAAATCTGCCATCCCACTCTCTCCATCATTTTCTACAAAGTATAATAATTATCTATAATAGATGAATAATCTTGGATTAAGCATAATTCTAACCGAAAACTTAGATTCATAATTAATATAGTTGATAATAGACAAATAATAAGACAGGCTCAATTCTCCATAATGGAAAACTGAGCCTGTCTATTGAACTTGTTATTTCTCCAACTTGGAGAATTGGATGGGGTTTACAGGCTCGGGTTGGCGTCTTTGAAGGTATCAAACTCTTGGTAATAGATATTAGAGACTTCGACACCTGGGTACTCATTTTCCATCATCTGATAATATGCGTCCTCGGGCGACAAGCCATCCTCGAACCAATCACGAAAATGCTGGTCGGAGAGGTCTTTATAGCTTATGCCCATTTCGGTTTGGCATATTTCGTCCAGGGCCTTTAGCCAGGCTTCGAAGCGATCGCGGGTGGTAATAATTGGGGTGATCATGGTTTATCCTTTCTTTAGGTGTGAATGCACCAGCCATTCGAGGGTGTGAGATTTACTGAAAAAGTGGGGGCGCCTCCGTTGCCTCCACCATCATGCTGGCCGTGATAGATCAGGCCTCCAATCAAGCCACGTTGACGGGTTGGGCTAAACTGTATCCAGAAAAACGAGTAGGGGGCGAAGTCTGTATACAGTTCCACTTTCCAGCCGTCTGGTAGGAAGGCGGTCAATTCAGCCAGGCGTTTTTCGAATTGCGCGCGCTGGCCGGAGCTGTCCGCGAATGTGCGGACTTGTTCCAGGTGTTCGGGACAATTAACGATCAGTTGAACGGGCATTTTGTTTTCTCCTTATGCGTGTAAAGATTGGCGGGTGGTTTCTTCTTCCTGGCTGCCGCGGCTAAATCGCTGGCTCCCGTACATCTGGCGGATTTCGTCCATGGTGCGCTTCTGGCGATTGAACGAGGGGACACCAGCAAAATACCAGGCGACGGAGCATGGCGGGCAGGTCGCGCCAGGTGGGGTGGCTGGTGGGGGTGTAAATGCAATAGTCAAACCAGTGGGAAGGGGAATGTTTCATGGTCTGTCCTTTCGTTGGGGTCTGGTGGTCGAGATGCCGACCGATAGAAATTGCGCTTTGAGTTGGTCGAGCGAGGTCAATACAACGGGGGTGGGCGGCGTGGGGGAAAGTAACAGGCCGTCGGGCGTGTTGGATACATAGATGATAGAACCAACCTGAAACCCGTGAGCCTCCAACCAATGCCCGCGCAGGCGGATGAACGGGGCGCGAGATTCGCGGCGGTGGGTTTCACGTGGACGCAATTCACAAACAACCTTGACAGTTTTCAATGCGGACATGTGATTTGTTCCTCTCTTTTGGGGGTTAGACCGGCTTGCCGCAGTAGGGGCAGCAGGTAATTGGGTATTCCCGATTGGGATCGTATTTTTCCGGAAATGGGAATGCCTTCACTTCATCAAGGGCAATCACTTTCTTTCCCTTGAAGGCTTGGGCGAGAACTTGCCCCTGGTGCGCCCAGTAGTGCGATCTGTCGTTCTCGCAGTCCCATCCGAGACCGCGATACTTCGACGATTTCTTCGGGTTGTAATGCACTACACCGCCGCACACGGGGCAATTTTGCGGGAGCGTGGAATTTAGAACGACTCCTTTCCTGTCTGCCGTTGTCATTCTTTCACCTCCTCTCTATTA
>JALHUM010000341.1 GCA_022865905.1 Anaerolineales bacterium
CCCATTTCGAAATACACCTGAGCCTGCGGCACTGGCGCAGGCAGAAATGGGGGGACAGAGAGGGGCTGGTGGGGGTTACACTTTCTCCACCGGGAATTGGATCTCGTTGACGGTATCCGAGGCAGTCTGGCTGACCATGCCGTGACCCTCCTCAGTAACGTGCAGGTAGATTTCACGGCTAGGCCCGCAGATGCGGTATCCGTTGGCGTCAATCCACTTGCCGATCGCATCGTAGGCCTCGTTGAGGGTGACGAAAGGCCCGTGATGCACGGTGCAGGCCATCGTCTCAACGGCGGGCAGGGTGCGCACCTTGACGCGGCCGGTTTCGGCCAGGTCAGCCTCGATCGGCTCGCAAGCCTCGATATCCCAATCACGTTCCTTGTATTCATCGTCGTGGTACAGGCTAAAGCATGGGGCGGCCGAATGGACGCGCTGCCTGGCGAGGTATCCTTCCAGCTCGCTCCACAGCGATACCTGCTGGGGCGGCGTGGGGACAACGCCGCGTACCGAGGCGACCTTGATAGGTTCGACTTTCTTGATGACAACGTCATACTTGGACATATCATCCTCCTGTTCGATCTGTCTCAGCCGCGCTTCGACCCGCGCCAGGCGTTCCGTCTCTTCCTGGACACTTTGCCTAATCTCCACCTGACGCAGTTTCAGCATCCCGCGCATTTGCTCCGGTGTCAGGCTGTCACCCAGGAGTTGGCCGATCTCCTCGAGCGAGAAGCCCAGGTCGCGCAGCGCCAGGATGCGATTCAAGCGGGGCAACTGGTCGTATTCATAGTAGCGGTAGCCAGTGAAGCGATCCACTTCGACGGGTTTGAGCAAATCCATCTCGTCGTAGTAGCGCAGTGTCTTGACCGAGACACGGCTGAGTTTGGAAAAGTCTCCGATCCGGATCATGTTCTGGAAGCCTCCGCACTATTTATACAACCTCCAGCAGGAGGAGAGTCAAGCCCCCACCCTGCCCTCCCCCATCATTATATCGGGAGGGGGTTCGCCTCGTCCATCGCCAGGGCGAGCGCGCCGAGGACGCCGGCACGCTTCCCCAGCGCCGTCGGGACAATGTAATCGTCAATGTTCTCCAAGATTGCCGGCGACTGGAGATAGCCTTTGAGAAGGGTTTGTACTTCCCGGCGGATGAGCGGGAACAGGTGAGCTTGCTGCATCACGCCTCCGCCAAGGATGATTTTCTGAGGCGAGAGGGTGTAAATCCAGTTGACCATTCCCAGGGCCAGGTAACGCGCTTCCAGCGCCCAGGCCGGGTGTTCGGGTGGAAACGTCTCCGCCGGTTTTCCCCACCGGCTTTCGATGGCCGGACCAGAAGCCAATCCCTCCAGGCAATCCCCATGAAATGGACAACTACCCGCGAATGGATCAGCCCCCCGGTCATGCGGGATGCTCAGGTGGCCCATTTCAGGGTGCAGCAAACCGTGCATGAGACGACTGTTCACCATGCCTCCCCCACCGATTCCGGTACCGATGGTCAGGTAGATAAAAGTATCCAGCCCCCTGGCTGCGCCCCAGCGCCATTCAGCCAGCGCGGTGGCATTCACATCCGTGTCGAATCCAACCGGTAAGGACAAAGCTCGGCGGATCGTGCCCGCAAAGTCCGTATTCGCCCAACCATGCTTTGGCGTGGAAGTGATATATCCATAGGTCGGCGAATTACGATCCAGGTCGAGCGGGCCGAAGGTAGCAATGCCGATGGCAGCCAGCTTACCGTGGTCTTCTTGCTGTCGGCGAAAGAAGCCAACCGCCTGCCGGATAGTCTCCTCGGGGGTCGTCGTCGGGAAGCGTGCCTCAGCGCGGACATCCTCCAGTCCGCTGCCGAGGATGCAGACGAACTTCGTGCCTCCCGCTTCGATGCCGCCGAATAATGTATTCATCTCACCAGATGTTTGCTGCTACGGGGTCTTCCAGGCGCGCATGTAAAGCAATGGCATCGTGGTGACAGGCAGAGCGACAGACGCCGCAGCCGAAACAGGCGCGCGCGTCAATCACGACATTCTTGTTCGTCGCCGAAAAGCGGATGGCCCCGTACTGGCACTGGCGCATACAATTTTTGCAGCCGTTGCAGGTGTCCAAGTCAACAGCCGCGACATACTCTCCCCGGAACATGACCGGGTAATGCCCGCGAGCGTGCGTGACGCGATAGGCCATGCAATCCTGGTCGCAGTTGCAGATGCCGCCGATGTAGGGCGTCTTGAAAGTCCAGACCGAGTGCACCAGACCTTCTTTGTCCAGGTTCCGTATCGCAGTGATAGCCTCGCCTTTCGATAGGATTTCTAGGCTAAAGGAATCACCCAATGCTGCGCTCAGACGTTCGTCCAGCGTCAGGCCATAGTAGAAACGCGCATTCATGTTCCCCGTAGTCACGCGGCGACAGACACACGGGAGACGGATCACGCCCTCCACCCGATCCAGAATTTGCTCGATCTCCTCGATCGGCACGACCTGGCCGTATGGTTTTGCTTCTGGCGTCGGGTCAGGATGGAGCGCGCAGGTCCCATCAACGGCGTACGGGCCAACGATTCAAGCTGGCGGATGTCCAGCGGGGTGCGTTCAGCAAACGTGTTGAGGAACTCGGCCATGAACTCGTGCCGCCTATCCTGCTCGAGCAGGTCACGCGAGTAATTCTCCATGGTTAGATACCACTTCTTGCCCTCGCCGTGCTGGATGCAGAATTCACACATGGGAGCTCCTTTGGCGCAGGATATCGTAACCAGTATATCAGAGGATGAAGGGTGAAATAGGGACAATATTCCGTGATTTAATCACCGCGTACCCGGCAGGCTAGGGTGTTCTTAAAGTCGATATGCGGCTTCTCAAACTGCGAAAATCGAACCGCGAAGCGGCGAAGAACGAAAAAAATCTTTAAATACTTCGCGGACTTCGCTTCTTCGCGGTGAAAGTTTACCCCCGATGGACTTAAGAACAACGTAACCGGCAGGCAAATGAGAGTTGATTAACCGGCGAATCTGCTCTATACTGAGGGCGTATCCAGCTTTATAGAGAAGCTGTGTATTGGCAGGAGAAATCGGATGAAAGCCATGCTGTTGAACAAGCTGTCTCGCCTAGAAGAAAACCATTCGCCTTTAGAAATGGCTGATCTACCTGAACCCCTGCCCAACGAGCATGAAATACTGGTAAAGGTATCCACCTGCGGCGTATGTCACACCGAGCTGGACGAGATCGAAGGCCGCACACCGCCGCCCCAAATGCCGGTGATCCTGGGACATCAAGTCGTCGGGAGGGTGGCCGCGGCCGGGCGCGCGGCGAGCAGGTTTTGCGGAGCACCTACTCGGCAGGTCGGGGAAAGGGTCGGGGTCGCCTGGATCCACTCTGCATGCGGCAAGTGCAGTCACTGCCTGGAGGGGAATGAAAACCTGTGCCCAGAGTTCAGCGCCACCGGCCGAGACGTGAACGGCGGCTACGCTGAGTACATGACAGTGGCAGAGGATTTTTGTTACCCCATCCCGCCCATCTTTTCAGACGCCGAAGCTGCGCCGCTGCTGTGTGCGGGGGCCATCGGTTACCGCTCCCTGAGATTGACCGGCCTAAACAATGGACAAAGCCTGGGCCTGACCGGCTTCGGGGCTTCGGCCCATCTCGTGCTGATGATGGTAAAGTTCCGCTTTCCAAATTCGCGTGTATACGTCTTCTCACGCAGCGAGGGCGAACGCACCTTCGCCCGCGAGTTGGGCGCGGTCTGGGCTGGCGACACGGATGAAGAAGCCCCTGAGAAGCTTTCCGCTATCATTGACACGACCCCTGTCTGGAAGCCAGTTGTGGAAGCGCTGGAAAACCTGGAGCCGGGAGGCAGGCTGGTCGTCAATGCCATCCGCAAGGAAGATGTGGATAAGTATTATCTGTTACACCTGGATTACCCGACCCACCTTTGGATGGAAAAGGAGATCAAAACCGTGGCCAACGTGGCCCGTAGTGACGTGCGCGAATTCCTTGAGCTGGCTGCCGAGATCCCCATCCGGCCGGAGTTCCAGGAGTTCGACCTGACGGATGCAAACCAGGCGCTGTTCGAACTCAAGAGCAGAAAGATACGCGGCGCAAAAGTCCTGAGAGTTGCTCGATAAAGAGAACGACATGAGCGAGAAGCGAAAAAACAAACGACGGCACCTGCTGTACTACGCGCGCATCTTCAACGTGCAGACGCGCGAACGGATGGGAAATCTGGTTGACACCACCCCCGAAGGCGTCATGCTGGTCAGCGAAAAGACTCATCCAACCGATAAGCCTTTCTGGCTTTCGATAGAACTCTCCGACGACTTCGCCGATAAACCTTTCTTGGAACTCTCAGCCAAAATATTAGGTGCCGGCTGGATGTTGACCCACATTTCCACATTAACAGTCTTGAATTGCTCGATCTAACCCCGCAGGACCGAGAAAATATCCAGCGGATCATAGACACTTACGGATTCCGTGATAACTAGGAAGAAAAAAGCCATCCAAAGGCCATCACATAGAACATCATCAAAGTCGCGGAATAGCGCTGCAATCCGCGCCTCGAAAGCACAGAAAACACAGCCCAATTCGGCGCGCTGATCAGGATCAAGGAATCTCCACCGTTTCCGAATTTTCCCAAGGTGGGCTGGCCAGGATCTCGGCGAGTGACCACCAGCAAAACCCCGAAAGCGGCCAGGAATATTCCCTCCGCCTGGAACCAGGAGAGTCTTTCCTTGAGCATCTGCCAGCCCAAGAGGGCCCTATTAATGTGCGTGGAGGCGATGCAACCCAACTCAAATCAAGGCGATTGCTCCACCGGAGAGGTATATTTCAATGCTGAAATACATCTCGGTTGGCTTGATTTCAAACGGAATTTGTTCTATACTGAAGGCATCATTCGCGGAGGAAGTATTTTGAAATCTACTCATAACACACTCCACAAAATGCCAAGAGAAATTCTGATCCTAATTATCTGTGCGCTTGCCGCGATCATCGGGATCGTTGACTATATAACCAGTTTCGACATCTCAATCAGTCTTTTTTATCTGGCGCCGATCCTCCTTGCAGCGTGGTACATAAACCGGACTGCTGGTGTCGTTCTATCAATTACGAGTGCAATCATATGGTTTGTCACCAGTGCAACAACGATACCATCTCGCGGCATTCCAATGTGGGTTCTTATTTGGGATGCTGCCATTCTGCTTGGTTTCTTCCTGGTCAGCGCTGTTCTTCTCACCAACCTGCGTCATTCTCTTGGCCGTGAGAAGAAACTGGCCCGAACAGACTATCTGACGGGAATCCTGAACTCACGGGCTTTCCACGAGCAGGCGAATATCGAAATCGCGCGTGCCAATCGGAGCCAAAAGCCGTTTACGATCGCCTACTTCGAACTGGTGAATTTCAAAGAGATATTCAATCGTTTCGGCCAGGCTCAAGCGGAAAAGGTGCTCCGTTTTATAGGGAAAGAGCTATCCCGCTATCTCCGTGTCACCGACGTTATTGGGCGGATGGGCGGAGAGGAATTCATCATCCTATTTTCAGAGACCGACCAACAAAATGCGACCAGTGTGATCGCCCGCCTCTATAGTATGCTTACTGCTGAAATCCACAAGAAAAAATGGCCGATCATGATCAGCATGGGAGTGCTAACCTGCAATGAGACGGCTATCGAACTCGATAGGGTACTGAATGAGATAGACAAGATGCTGTACGGAGCAAGAAGAATCGGTAAAAGCCAGGTCACCTATCGAGTAATGGAAATGGAATAAACATGCCAAGCGTTCTTGGAAACTTTTTCATGAAGGTGATCATCAATTCACCATTTCACTCTCTGCTAGGGGAGAGCTTTGCAGTCATCACCTTCAAGGGACGCAAGAGCGGCAAGCATTACTCGACGCCCGTCAACGTGGCGCGCGTCGACGGCGAATGGACGCTTGTCAGTATGAGGGAACGCACTTGGTGGCGAAACCTGCGCGGCGGAAGAAAGGCCCAATTGCGGGTTGCAGGCCAACGGCTCCAGGTGCGCGGCAAGGTAGTGGAAGATTCGACCGAAGTTCTCGCCGGTCTTACCAATTTCTTCAGTCAATATCCGGGATTTACCAGGTACTTCGACATCCATCTCGGAAGTGATGGACAGCCGGTCAAAGAAGAACTCGAACGCGCCGCGGGCTCGCGCGTGATCATCCGACTGCGACCTGATAGAACCACCTGATAGAAGAGGAGAAAACGATATGAGAGCACACGGTGTTGATATATCCCACTGGGATGTTTCCTTCGACCCCGAGAAAGCGACCGGGCTGATTGACTTCGCCATCCAGAAGGCGAGCGAAGGCACTTTTCGCGACAGCAAATTCGCGGAGATCTGGGTCGGGGTTCAAAAGGTGCCAATCCGCGGCGCTTATCACTACCTGCGTTCAGGGATCAACTGGCAAACCCAGGCTGATTTCTTTATATCGGTGGTAAAGGGAAACGATCACCACTTCTACGCCCTGGATTTCGAGGGCGTAGGCAACACGATGGGCGCCTCCTTCGCAAACATGGCTCACCAGTGGATTGACTATGTCATCGCGAAAACAGGCAAACCGGTGTTACTATATACAAACCCATCGCACTACGATGCAGATCTATTTCCCTACGGCGATTGGATGAAGGATTGCCCACTGTGGCTCGCCCAATACTGGAACAATCCAAAGCCAGATATGAATCCCGGAATGCCAAAAAAACGCAAACTGGGTGACTGGACCATCTACCAATATGCCAGCGAGATAAACTTTGCTGGACATGCCAGGGAGTACGGCACGCCTGTCAACAGCATTGACCTCAACGTCTTCAACGGCACGGTCGCGGACATGCGCGCCTGGTTGAAGCTGGGCGCTCCGCCGCCTCCGCCTCCTCCTCCACCCCCGCCGCCTCCACCTCCACCTGATGATACCAAGGCTGCCCAGATAAAGATGATTGACTGGATGATCGCGCAACTGACCGCCAAGAAAAATGAGTTATCAGGCCGCGCTGGCGGCCCTGTTGGAGATTAGCACAAAAGACAGCTTAGTGATCTGGGAAAAGGAGAAAACGATATGAGGGCACACGGTGTTGACCTATCCTTATGGGATGTATCTTTCGACCCCGCGAAGGCGACAGGGCAAATTGATTTCGCCATCATAAAGGCCAGCGAGGGTACCGCGCGCGATCCCAAATTTGCCGAAATCTGGGCTGGTGTCCAGAAAGTTCCCATCCGCGGCGCATACCATTTCTTGCGTTCGCAGCTCGGCTGGAAAGCGCAGGCTGACTTTTTCCTGTCAGCGATCAATAATTGCGACTTGCACTTCTACGCCCTGGACTTCGAGAGTAAATACAACGAAATGTCTGCCAAATTCGCGGATATGGCCCACATGTGGATGGATTACGTCACCCAAAAAACGAGCAAGCTGGTTCTTCTGTATACGAACCCATCGCATTACGATGCAGACCTATTCCCATACGGCGACTGGATGAGGGATTACCCCTTGTGGATCGCCCAATACTGGATGAACAATCCAACGCCAGACAAAGACCCCAAATTGCCCCTAAACCGCAAGCGCGGCGATTGGACAATTTACCAGTACGCCTGCGAGGTGAACTTCAAGGGTCACTCCAACGAATACGGCGCAAGCGCCAACAGCATTGACTTGAATGTATTCAATGGCACGGTCGCGGACATGCGCGCCTGGTTGCAGTTAGACGCTCTTCCCCCTCCACCTCCTCCCCCTCCACCTCCTCCACCCCCGCCTCCTCCACCCCCGCCTCCTCCACCCCCGCCTCCTCCACCTCCACTTGATGATACCAAGGCTGCCCAGATCGAGATTGTTGACTGGATGATCGCTCAATTGAATGCCAAGAAGGATGAGTTATCGAGCGGCGGCGGTCCTATAGGAGATTAGCGTAATGGCAGTCAGATGTCTGGCTGCCATAAATTATGGTATGAATATTCTCGATCAAAGTATTGAGAACAAGATCCAAGACGAGATCATTCCAACAGTCTTGAAGGGACGTTACCTGGGCGCGGCCAAAGGGATTGGAGCAACGCTAGGTGAACTATACGCCCACATCCCGGATAACAAGCGCATTTCCTACGGGATCGTGCACACGATCAAGGTACTTTCCGAGTACCTCTTTACTCATCTTGAACAGGCTGAAGCGCCTGTCTACGAGATCGCAGTAACTTGTTCGAGAAGAGCGGAGATGAACGCGGCAAAGGCGTCGCGCTGGGCATCCTATCCTTCTATGGGCTTGGGGATTACCCAAAGGCGCTGCCTTATTTCGAGGTCGCCTCCGCTTCCGAGGATTGGAACCTGCGCGAGTTTGCGCAGATGTTCTTCCGGCGGCTGATCAAAAAGTATCCGGCCGAGATGAAAGAATTCCTTTTGCGCCTGGTGGATTCAGCCGACGCCAACACCCGCCGCTTCTTCGGCGAAACGTTACGCCCCGTGCAGGAAAATGCGTGGTTCTACAATGAACCCGAATATCCACTGTCCGTGCTGCAGCGCATGTTCAGGGAGCCTCGTCCCTACCCGCGCACTTCGGTCGGGAATAACCTGAGCGACCTGGCGCGACGCCTGCCTGAACTGGTCTACGGGCTGGTCGCCGAGTTGGTCGCCAGCGGGGTAAGAACTCGTATTGGATTGCTTACCGCGCCTGCCGCAACCTGGTCAAGAAAGACCCGAAGCGGGTCATGAATTTATTAGGGATAGATGAATATCGGTATAAAAAGACGGTCTACAAACGGGAGAGCAATTAGCGCATTGCCGGCTGGCTGACTAGCGCAAAGCAATCTACTGCTTCCCATTGGATTGTTTATTTCAATCCTCGGGCTGATGCTGGCCTGGGCATTTTAGATTCGTCAACATCTCATCTCCTGATCAATATCCAGGAATGCCTCGACGACTCGTGGATCAAAATGTGTTCCAACCTTTTCCCGGATGTAATCTAGAGTCTGTTCTGTCGACCATGCTGTACGATAGGGACGGTTTGACGTGAGGGCATCCCAAACATCCACAACCGCAAAGACGCGCGCCGAGAATGGAATTTCACTTCCCTTCAATCCGCGAGGATATCCTTTACCGTCCAATTTTTCATGGTGGCAATAAGGTATATCAATTGCGGGTCGTAGATATGTGATAGGCAAAAGGAAATTGTAGGCTAATACGGGATGCTGGCGCATTATTTCCCATTCATCTTTAGTCAGCGGCCCAGGCTTTAGCAGGACACGATCGGGTAAAGCCATTTTTCCGATGTCATGTAATAATGCACCATGATGGATATGTGTTAGTTCTTTCCCGCTTATCCCTAGTTCGTTCGCCAATTGGATAGTAAGCTTAGCCACTCGAATCGTATGGCCTTCGGTCTCCTCATCGCGTAAATCCAGGATGTTAGACCATCCTTCGAGCGTCGTATCGTATGCAAGTTCGAGTTCTTTAATCTGCCTTGCATTTCGGATGACCACTGCTGCTTGCGAAGCGATAATAGATAGTATCTTCTCATCGGCCGAGGTGAACACACCCTTTCTCTTATTCAGGGCTTCGAGCACACCTACACCTTGATTTTGGATCCGCATAGGCACACCAAGCAATGAATGGGTGTGAAAATTGACATGTTGTGCAACTACGGCAAAGTGGCGCGGATCTTTTTCCACATTATTTAGAATTAGAGGGGTATTCTCCAGAAAGATCTTGCCGGCCAGGCTTTCATTCAAGGGGACGGGGATTTCAGATAATTGTATTGGATCGGACGCCGAAGAGGCCGCAAAGAATAGGTCGGATTTTACTGGGTCATAAAGCAGGATAGAAACAGCCTCACACTTCAGTACTTCTGCCGCCGTCTGAATAATGTATGTAAGTATTTTGTCCAGATCCAAGGTTGAATTGAGCGCTATGCTGATTTCGAGGAGACTCATCAGCTGGTCATTCGTATATTTATTTTCAACTTTTGTTCTAGGCATCGTTTTCCATATCCTTTCAGGTACATTGTAATCCCAAATTCGTAATTCAGTATGATGTGCAAGTCTACTAATTGTAAATCGGCAACCATCAATCAAAATCGGGAATAACTCGTGACGAGATGGGTTCGATTGCGCGGTTGAACTCAGAGATAATTTGCGCGATAATAGGTCGTGCCTCAAGATGAATTTACACTGATCACTTTACTTTTGGCCCCGCCTCCACTACTTCCCTCGGTATATCCACCTCGAATTTCTTCATATTGTCAATAAAGCGCGAAGCCAACTGCCTGTAGCGTTTCCAGTATTCTTCCTTCTTCG
>JALHUM010000342.1 GCA_022865905.1 Anaerolineales bacterium
CCCGTTTTCCCCCAGGCGCTGGCGTAAGGCTGGCTCCTCCGCCAGGCGGGAAAGGGATGCTTCCAACTCTTCTACATCTCCATACCGCACCACCAGGCCGCAGTCAGCCTGCCGGATAATGCGATCCATGTTCGTCCCGCGCGCCACCACACAGGGCTTGCCTAGCATCATGGCCTCGAAGATTTTGTTGGGACTGGAATAGCGGTGATTGGGGATGGCTGGGTCATAGGTGGCGAAGAGCGCATCGGCGGAAGCGCTCAACTGCAGGGCGCGTTCGTAAGGGATGCGGCCATGCCAGGCCACGTTGGGCAGGGCTTGCGCCAGGCTCAAGATGTGCTCCTGATCGCCACCAAAACCAGCCAGAGCGAGAGTCCATTCGGAGTGACGACGCAAGACTTCCAGCATTTCTAACAGGCCGCGCTCCACCTGAAGCAGGCCTATATAGGCTAAATGCAGCTGGCTGCCCGGCGGGCGAAGATCCTCCCCCTTGAATGTTTCGAGCACATCTTCCGGAGAATTGTAGATGACCGTCAGGCGGCGGGGGTGAGCCCCGCTGATCTGCTCACGACGGGAGTCATCGGCCAGGATCAGCACATCGGCATGGTTGATCGCCCACAAATCCATACGGCGGATAAGGGATTTGATCCAGCCCGGGGTGCGGCGCAGGTGTTCGGCGTAGAAATCGAAGATATCGTAAATGACGGGTTTTCCCCACAGGAATTTTGCCAGCAGGGAGGGTAAGATGGTGTCGAAATCGCAGGCGTGAATGAGATCGTATTCCTGACGGTGGCACACCAGCCAAAGCCACAGCCCCCACTGCCAGCGCAGCAACTGGGGCAGGTTGCCCATGCCATGCCCAAAGTCAGCGCGAATGGGCAGGCGGACAATCTCCCAGCCGGCACGCGCTTCCTGAAGGGGGAGCGCGGCGGTGCGATCCCAGCCCAGGGAGCGAACAAGATAACCCGCACTGGCCAGCGCGCAGGCCTCCTTTTCAACACGCGGGTCCGGTGCAATGGGGTTGGAGCGGAGAAATAATATACGCAAGTCTGGATTTTTCATCTAAATATAAATTACCTCGTAATCACGATGTATCTCCTCTGAGTCTCGCCATGGGGTTGATGGTGGATGATCTTGAAACCGAACTCTTCAATAAGAGTGGTGATCTCTTCGAAGGTATATTCATAGGTAGCAGATGTAGCTTCCGCCAATGGCTCCTGGGGTGATAACGTAATCCAGGTGTTTTTCCAGTGTCCTACAGCTTTTTCCTGACACAACATAAAAAAATCCATATAGATCCGCCCTTGAGGCTTGAGAAAATACCTCAGAAATGTAAGCGCCCTTCTTGCCATCTCCATGTTCTGGTGAATCCAAAAGAAGCGGCTCACCACCGTATCAATCGTTCCAAAATATTTGCTAAGTTCTTTGTGCTCGTTAACATGCAAGTACGTGCAGTTCTCCGGAGAGACAAGTTTGGCGATGCCGAGGGCGATACGGCTGCAGTCAACCCCAAGATAGGAGTCACAGTAACGGGCGATGCATTTCCCAAGGGCACCAGCACCGCATCCCAACTCCATCAGTGCTTTTCCCATGATAGCTTCCCTGTGACAGTAGATACTGAGTGGAGGTCCCCAACCAAGCGAGAGATTTATTATGGCTACATTTATCATGTCTACAGGGTTTTCTGGCAATGGAGGTGTGACAGGGTACTCTCTGAAAGACGCAAGTTGACATTGATACTCAGCCAATAGATAACTCAGCCATTCTCGATCCCATTTTTCTATTTCTGCAGCACTATATTCCTCAAGCTCCGGCTTCGCGTCATTATTCTCTTTTATGTTATTTATCACTTTGATCTTCTCATTTCTCAATGGCAGCCTTTGGGTCTTGGTGAAAAACCAGAAAGACCTGACCGAAAAGAAATGTGCGAAACTGAATACCATCTATCAAGTGTCGCCAGAGTTGATAATCTGTCATGAGTTGAATAAATTGTTCCGCCTGCTGTTCGATACACTTAAGAACCGCGAAGAAGAAAAATGTGCTCTGCAAATCTGGATGCAACAGGTCGAAGCGTTGGATGTGAAAACGCTCAAGCCTTTCCTGGTCACCTTGAACAACTGGTTCGACCAGATTCTCGATTACTTCCTTGAACGCTAAAACAACGCTTTCGCCGAAGGCATCAACAATAAAATCAAACCCATAAAACGTATGACTTTGGGGTACACAAATTTCGACCACCTCCGCTTACATATCCTCGTCGAGTGTGCACCCAACCTTACTTAAAACCAGAGAACCTTAAAGCAATGACATTTTACTAGGCCACAGGGCTAACAGGACGGAAGCACAGATACAGAAATCCTTAACGCCCATTTTCGATTCTGGGTTTCTTGTTTGCCGTGAAATTCTGACAGGCTTTTAGGAAAGTATCCTCCCTGAATTTATGCGCATATTTACTTGTCTGCACGCTCATATTATCCCAGTCTCGCAGTAGATTTACTATCTTTTTCTTTGCTGAGGCAATATTTCCCAAGCGGTATAAGAACCTTTCATCATTATCTACAAGTTCTTTATGGGCCGGTATATCTGAAAGCAAAACAGGCACGCCTCCACTGATAAATTCGGCCGCGCTTAAGCCAAACGACTCTCCCTTTGAAGGGGAGAGGAAAATGCCTCGATGCCTCTTGACCAGATTGACCAGGAAGGGAGCCTGGTCGAAAACAATCCCATCCCGGACCATTGTTTTTTCAATCAGCCCTTTGTGCTCCAGAGAGTGGATCAAGGCCTTCTCGTCTGGACTTTTCCCAATGATAAAAAACATTACTTCTTCGGCGTCAGCAAACATTTTAAAAATGCGGGTTGCCTCACTGATATTCTTCAAGTCATCCAGCCTTGCAAAATAAGTGATGGGCCGCTTGGGAAAAAAATCGTTACCGTTTATAGATTGGATTTCCAAGAATTCTTCCGAAACAGGATTAGGCAATACAGAAATGGGCGGCAAGTTCGGGAACTCGCTTGCCAATATTCTCCGAAACGATTCAGATGGAACCAGAATGCCGCGAACATATTGTGGGATCATATTTAAGTATTGTCTATTTTCTATGTAAGCCGTATGACACTCGACATATACATTTTCGGCATGAAGTATGCGTTCAAAGACTTGCGGGGTGTCA
>JALHUM010000343.1 GCA_022865905.1 Anaerolineales bacterium
AGCGACGATTTCATGACCGATTGTTTCAGCCACCGCCACACCGAAGATAAATGGGCCGAGAAAATTGGCCAGAGCGGTCATCCCCAAAGCCACACGAGGCGAAAGCGCCCTGGACGAAATCATCGTGGCGACCACGTTGCTGGAATCGTGGATGCCATTCAAGAAATCAAATAGAAGGGCTAGTACGATCACGGCAATGAGGAGTGGTGTCATTAATGCTGTCTCCATCTTTTATGCAATCTTGACCACAATATCAGCAATCACATTGGCTGCCTCGTCGCCTCGGTCGGCAGCGTTGCTCAGGTGACGATATACCTCACGCAGTTTCAGCATTTTGACCACGTGCTTGATATCTTCCACGCCGCTGAAAAGGTCGGCCAGGGCTTCCCGGTAAACGTCTTCCACCCGGTTTTCGAGGGCTTTGGCGCGTTGAGCGTGGTCATTGGATACGCCAGGGTGTTCCTCCAGGCGATTAACCGCCATCGAAAGTTCGTAAGCCGCGTCTCTTAGCAGAGATGCCATACGCTGCATATAAGGAGTTGGCTCTACTTTCAGGATTTCCATCTCGGTCATCGTGCTATAAGCATAGTCGAGCACATCGTCAATTGTCCGCGAAAGTGCAAAGATATCCTCCCGGTCGAAAGGAGTGATGAAAGTCTTGTTTAATTCATCAATCAGGATTCGCCGGGCTTCGTCGGCTTCTTTTTCCTTTAATTTAAGATTGGATGCAGCGGCGGGATCCTCGCCTGTCATATAAGCTTTCAGGGCATCCATTCCTTCCAGGGTCAGTGTGGCCTGATCTCGGATCAATTTGATGAAAACATTTTGGCGTTTCTTGAAAAAGTTGCGCATGGGAGATACTCCTTTTTGAAATCACAGGCACTTGATACAACCATGTTCGGCTAAGAACATCAAACCAGCCTCGACTTGCTCGGCGGTGTTGGTTGATTGGAGTTCGCAGGTGCGAAGAGCCCTTTCGGGAAGATAGGCGGCTATCATGTCGAAATCCACCTCACCCAATCCCGGCGCAAGGTGATCGGTTATCCCGATGACATCGTGAAGATGTACGCCGATCATGCGGGCAGAATAACGCTGCAGCCATTCTTCGTGCGGGTAAAAACCTAGACGATCCAGCGCCTGGGCATGGCCGACATCGTAAACGAAGCCGAGTTGGTCAGGCCCCGCCAGACTGAGAAGAACACCCATCTCGTCCAAGTTGGGGATGTCGAAATAATGATAGCGGTTTTCCAGGCCCAGGCGGATGCTGAAATGTCCGGCATATTCGAGCAGTTCCATCAGGCTCTTTTTGACAGATGCGAGGCAGATGCCGGCGCGCGCGGCGCGAATTTCCGCCAGCTGGTTTTTTAACTCGAGGTATCCCTGGGAATGAACCTGTCCGGCTTCGAAGAGCGCCCGCAAATTGATTTCCAGGGATCCATCCGCCTGAATGCTCCCGGAGTGCATCACCACTATCCCTGCGCCTAGCGCCTGCGCCAGATCAATGCTGCGCTTGATGGAGGTCACGCCCTGCCTCCGACTTTCCTCATCGGGCGACGAAACCAGCCAGTCGCGCTCCTTCAGCATCTCGGTTGAAATATCTGCCGGACAGGGTTCGTGGATGCTGCTGAATTGGTAATGATCCAGTTCTATCCCCGCCAACATGGCGGAATTGATCTGATGGCTCAATTCGACTCTGGCAAACCCCATTTGCCAGGCAGCGATGAAGAAATCATCGAGGGCGGGAAATTTCTTGTTTGCCCACATTGTGGAAAAAGACGCGTCGTATGTGATCATCGAATCTCTACCATTAAACTAAATTCTAGAAGAAACAATCGGCACTTTCAGGAGGTCAGCAAATTGATCTATGTAAATATCTGCTATAGCGCCTTCCTCATAATTAAAAGCGATTGTTTTCATCCCTACCGCTCTGGCGCCTTCCAGTTCAGAGGCTTTATGGCCGACAAAAACCGCCCGCTCGGAAGGGATGCCCAATTGCTGCAAGGCGGCTCGATAGATCTGCGGGGCAGGCTTGCGAATTCCCAGCTCTTTGGACGAAACGATGGAGTCCCAAACGTGTCCGAACCCGCCGTGGTCGAACCAGCCCAACTTGACATGCACCGGCAGGGTAGTATCGGTGATAATGCCCAGCAGGTAGTCGCTTTCTTTCAGCGCCAGGAGCGTCTCCCGCACTCCGTCGAAGATTTCCACGTTATTCGTATCTTCATCCAAGATTTGTTTGCCGCGGACAAAATGCTCCGGCCGGGTAACACCATACAGCCGCAGGATGGCCTCGCAATACTGCTCGCGCGTGATCTGACCTACAAAGGCGCGCTGCCGAAGAGCCTCTATTCCTGCTGCATGGGTCTCAGCGACAGGGAGTGACATTTCCTTGAGAAAAGCCTTCAATTTACGATCCCGCTGGGGCCGAAAGTAAAGGATATCCCCGGCGTCGAACAAGAAGGCGCACACCCCGTCCTGGCGGGACTTGCAGGCATTGTCCCGGGTTCCTGGAACGCCCTGTTCGGAACGCAGGATATCCATCAGTTCGTTCATATTGGCAATCACAGCATCGGGAGTGGCGCCCTCGTCTGCCTCTCCATGATCGAAATCATGCTGGATTTGGATCGCCAGGCGGTATCCTGCCCGGCGGGCGCCCAAAATGTCACGCGCGATGCGGTCCCCTACGTAGAGACATTCACTGGTCGGGACGTTTGCCAAGCGGGCGGCATAGTGGAAGATGGATGGGTCTGGTTTGCGGCGGCCATATTCGCTGGATAATACGACAGGGTCGAAAAAATGCCGTATCCCATATAATTCCAGGCTGGTCGGTACCTGGCTGCGACTGCAGACATTGCTGATCAGGCCGATCTTCAAACCCATTTTCTGGATCGTCTCCAGCACGAGCGGCATTTCCGGGCGCATGAGGCGCTGGTAATAACGCGTTTCGATGGTCAGCATCAAATCTTCGGCGATTATCGCCAATTGGTTTTGGTCAACAGGATGATCGCTCAAGATGTATTCGCGCCAGACCTGACTCGGAGGGAGTTCATCCAGGTTCTTCAAACTCCACTGGTGATAACGTTCCAGCCCGGCGGAAATCACTTCGAAAAGCTGCTCATTGTCAAGATGCAGATCAATCCCGGCCGCGAGAAGCCGCTGCTGGAGTCCAGGCGTCGCTTCCAGGCGCAGCGCACGCGTATACCCGTATGTTTCGATGGTGCCTCCCATGTCAAAGAATACAGCCTGGATGGTCATTCAAGTTTCTCCTCAAAATCAGAACACATAGTCATCCTGCCTGGATTTTCCCGAGCCCAGGCAATCCAAAACCCAATATTCCGATGATTAATTAATGCGATGAATGATTTCGTAATTTTCCTGGGACACGGACAGGCTACATCCGCGTCCCAGGAAGTACATCAAGATCCTGCTAACTAGCCAACATCCAGTTATTACTCTTTAGGAGCGGCAAGCAGGGCGACCGCCATGAAATCGCGCACTTGGCTGGTGTTATTCCAGTCGAAGAGCGGATCCATCTCATAGACCTGAGGCAACAGTTCAGCAAGAGGCATGTTGTCTTCGTAAACGGGAGCACCTTCCACCGCCGAGTAAGAGCCAAGCTCAAACCAGGGAGCGAAACCTTCTTCCGAGAGAGCAAAGCGGATGAACAGTTTGGCCGCATTGGGGTGCTGGGAATTGTTGGCGATGGCCAGGAAGCTGGTCTTGAAGATGCCCATGACCGGTTCCATACCAAAACAGGGCGCCATGTTCAATTCGCCGTCCAGGGTGGCCTCGTAGGTCGAGTAACCAGTGAATCCAAACCCGGGCTCTTCGCCTTCGGGCAGCTCCAGCCCGGCATAGGCCGCGTCCACCAGATCGCCGTCGCTGAGAATAACAACACCGTTGTAAGCCAATTTCTTGAGCCACAGATAGCCGGCATTCTCCACCGCCATGCCAAAGGAATCCGTTACAGCCAGTTCATCGGTGGTCCACTCCTGGCCGTAAAGAGCCAGGTAGG
The DNA here is from genome assembly GCA_022865905.1 of Anaerolineales bacterium. Classification (GTDB taxonomy): domain Bacteria; phylum Chloroflexota; class Anaerolineae; order Anaerolineales; family Villigracilaceae; genus CG2-30-58-95. The sequence goes on from JALHUM010000343.1 coordinate 4,016, forward strand.
CTTGGGCCATTTCATCCGCATTTTGCACGAAGGTGGCCATCTTGGCCATCGTGCTGACATCAGAGATCGGATCCTCCATGAAGAACTTGGCCTTGTATTTCTCTTCAGTGAGCTCCCAGATGTTGGTGAGCGGGCAGCCGTCCGGATAGAACTTGTTGTTGTACCCGATCACATCGGTGGAGTGGCGTGCAACAGCCATCGGATACTGCGCGGTCAGTTCCGGTTGCACCACATCCCGGGGGACGAACGACCACAGCCATTGGTTGGGAACGAATTTCCCGTACACGATATGGCCGTCGCTGTTGAACCAGACATCCCCGACGACATTCCCGCTCTCCTGCTCTGCCTGCATTTTGACGTCGATGTTTTCGGCGTGTTGACCATCCCATACGATGTCCGGATACAGGGCAGTCCATGCCTCAGCCATGTCCTCAATTCCGCCTGAGTTGGCATAGACCGTAATCTTCCCTTCCAGAATGGCCGCGGCTTCGATCGCCGCCCAGTCATCAGTTTCTGGTTGGTATGGGCCGAGGCCATTGGCCTGCGCCCATTGCTCATTTGCGGTGAGAGGTACTTCGGTGGCGGGGGGTTGGGTGGCGGGTGGTTGAGTTTCCGGGGGCTGGGTTGCTGTCGGTGTGCCGCCGCAGCTCACCACCAGGCTGAACAATACGATCAAAGTCATCAACTTCACGAACGCTTTCATTTCTTCCTCCTTGCATAGTTGGAAACGGATTGAATTGAACACGAGGTTCTTTCCTTGAATATCCTTTTATTTTCGCGCCTCCTTTCATAATCAAATTGTCAGTATAGGTAATTTACGGAGACGATATCAAAAAGGCTGCTCCGATTATTTTCAGGAAGCAATGAGATTGCCGCTTTCCTTGTCGTACAGGTTGAGCGTTTTCGCATCGAATTTCAGCCAGATCTTGTCGTCCATCCGGATCTTGCTGATGCCCATGACCCTGATCGTCAACTCGGTCTTGCCCAGCCGGGCGACGATGGTCGAGTCGGCTCCGGAGGGTAGGACCGAATAGGCGCTGAACTCCACCCCCCCGGGAACAGGCTGGGGCGAGATGACGATATCTTCCGGTCGAATGCCGACAACCACTTTGCCAGTCGCATTATTGGTGCCAACCGGTATCTTGAATTTCCCCAGGTCGACTGAATTCTGACCGCTTACCGCGCCCTCCAGTAGGTTCACTTTCGGGTTGCCGATGAAATCTGCTACAAAAAGGTTGGCGGGGAAATGGTAGACCTTATCGGGGGTATCGAACTGCTGCACGACACCTTCCTTCATGACGGCAATATTGGTGGACATGGTCAGTGCTTCCACCTGGTCGTGGGTTACGTAGATCGTGGTCGCTCCAGCCACATGGTGCAGGCGCTTGAGTTCGGCGCGCATGTCCATGCGCAGGCGGGCGTCCAGGTTGGAGAGCGGTTCATCCATCAGGAAGACCTTGGGGCGATAAGCCAGCATGCGAGCCAGGGCGATGCGCTGCTGCTGCCCGCCGCTCATCTCGCGCGGGTAGCGGTCCTCGTAGCCTTCCATTTGCACTTCTTTGAGCGATTCTTTGACTCTCTTGTCCATCTCTTCTTTGGGCATCTTCTGGATCTCCAGGGCAAAGGTGATGTTCTTATCCACCTTCATGTGCGGCCACAAGGCGTAATTCTGGAAGACCAGCCCCAGATCGCGCTTGCTGGATGGCAGCGAAATGCCCTTATCGAAGGAAAAAACCAATTTATTGCCAATAATAATCTCGCCGCCATCCGGGTCTTCGAGACCGGCCACGCAACGCAGCAGGGTGGTCTTGCCGCAGCCGGAAGGACCCAGCAGGGTCACGAAGGTTCCCGGTTCGATGACCAGGCTGACATGATCGAGCGCAACCACTTTACCAAATTTTTTCGTTAAATTGCTAATTCTGATGCTTGTTTCCATGCTGTCCTCTCTTTACATCCCAAGACCTTTTTTAAGACTGCCACCCGTGAAGCGGCCGATGAGGGCGTTTCCAGTGACAGTGATCGCCACCAGGATCAGGACGACGATGTTCCCCATTTGATCTCTTCCTGCTTCAATATACCGCATGGTCAGGCTGGCCAGTAACTGGGTGGCGGGCGTGACCAGCAGGATGATCAGGGATAACTCGCGCATGGTGGTGATGAACGTCAGCAGAAAGCCGGAAACGAAACCGCTCATGGTCAACGGAAAGATGACGCGCCTGAAACGCTGCCAGACGTTGGCCCCGGACACCTGGGCAGCCTCCTCCAGCTCACGACCCACCTGCATCATGGCCGAGACCCCCGAACGGGAAGAGTAGGGAATATGTTTGGCCACCGAGACGATCACCAGCAGGGCAAAGGTGCCATACAGGGAAGGGAGCGGTCCCATCTTCCTGGCGAACATGGCGATGTACACTGCGCCGAAGGCGATGCCCGGAATGACATACGGGATATATGCAAGCTGGTCAACCAGCTTGGAAAGCCGGGTACCGCGGCCCTTGACAATGGAATAACCGAGCAGCACGCCCAGCAGGGCGGTGAATAAGGCTGTATAGAGGGCCAGCTTGATGGAATTCCAGGCGGTTTGGTAGACCTTCGGGTTAAGCAGGACTCCCGGTTCGCCGTCGTTGTAGATCGGGTTAGCCTTCCCGATCCAGTTCTGCAGGGTAAGATTACTGAAGCTGTAATCTCCCGAACGCAGCAGGAAGGTGTCATAGGTCAGCAAGCCCAGCGGAACGACAAGCACCATCAATTGGAAGATGATCACGCACGTAAAGATGATCTTCTTCATATTTCTCAACTTGCTTGCGTTGGCGACAAAGCCGCGACCTCCGATCGTCTCATAGCTTTTGCGCGTGCCCACCAGCCTCTGGTTGAGGGATATGGTGACCATGGCGAACATGATCAGGACGATCGCCAGCACGAAGGCGTCCGCCTTGTCTCCAACCGCCAGGCTGCCGCGCAGCATGGTTGCCATTACATAGTACTTAATCGGCGAGCCCAGGATGTTCGGTCCGCCAAAGGTGCCCATTACCTTGGAAAAGGTCATAATAAAACCGGAAAGCAGGGCCGGCAGCACCAGCGGCAGGGTGATCTTGCGCAGGATGCGCCAGCGGCTGGCGCCCATCAGTTCCCCCGCTTCCTCCAGGTTGGAATCGATTGACATCAGCGCCGCGGATACAAACAGGAAAAAGAAGGTGTAATAGTGCAGCGCGCAACAGATGATAATCGGCACCGGCCCGTACGACAACCAGTCGGGCGGACTCACACCCAACAGGTATTCATACATCCCCGGTGCTCCGCCAGAAAGCCGGTTCTTGAACAGCACCAGCCAGGCCTGGGCCAGGGTCCAGGATGGCATGATGTAGGGCAGCACCGCCAGTTGGTTGACGAGCTTCCTGCCCGGCATATCGGTGCGCACCACCAGCCAGGCCAGCGATCCACCGATCAATAGCGAAAGCACAACAGAGCCTATGGCGACGGTCATCGAATGCTGCAGGGGGGTGTAGGTGTAGATCCTGCCGAAGATACCGGTCAGCATCCTGATCCAGTGGAAGAGGGTGAATTCACCCACCACGGCGTCCGGGACGCGGCTGAGATCTGTAGGCTGCCAGGTCACCGTGGTCTCGACCAGTTTATAGAGGGGGATGATGACCATGTAGAACATCAACACCAGCATGATCAATGCCAGGATGACATGTGGTTTGGTCAGCCAGTGCAAAAACCTTCGGGAAGTGGCGAGCAGGCGCAGGGACAAGGGTTGTGGAGCTATTGCGGGTACTGCCATGGATCTTCTCCTATTTTCAGCGGGTCTTATCAGGTGAGAGAGCCGTTGGTTTTCTTGAGACGCTCGCGCAATTGATCCAACTTATCCAGGTTTGCCATCACCCGTTCTTGATCTTCCTGGGCAACGGCTAGCAGGAGCGTGTTGATGATCGTCATTGGCACAACCAGCGAATGGAACTCGGCCATCGGCCCGCGCCTGGCAGCCAGGACGACATCCGCCTTGTCTCCAATAATCGAGCCGAGGGTGTCGGTCAGCATGATGATCGGGCAGTGCACTTCTTTGGCATAATCCAGGACGAGCTGCAAAGCGGCGGAGACATCGAAAAAGCAGATCACGAACAACAGGTCCTGATCGGTCATCAACAGGAGAGGTTCCAGGATTTCGCGGCCGGCGGTGGTCAGGGGAATAACTTGCCAGCCAAAACGGCACAGGCGGATTTCCATCAGGTTGACCAGGGAAACCGATGGGCCAACGCCAAAAACAAAAATGCGCTTACGTGTCCGTATTAACTCGACAGCTCGACGCAGCGCCCGCCGGTCTACGGTTTCCAGAGCCTGGCTCATGTAATCAATTTCGGAAACGACCAGCCGCTCGAAGATGTCCCCCGCCTCGCGCAGGTCGTCCAGGCGACCGCGCAGCCTGGCTGAATGTGTCACCCGGCGACGAAAATTCTCCTGTAAAACCGCGCGCATGGCCGGGTAACTATCGAAGCCTATATTGCGCGCAAAGCGCACCATCGTGGCTTCACTCAACTTCAGCCGGTCCGCCAGCTCCCCAGCAGACAGGAAGGCCGATTCCTCCTGATTCTTCCGCAAGTAATTTGCGATTAGTTTTTCACTTTTAGTGAGTTGGTTAAAGTGCTCGCTAATTACCTGGCTGAAGTCAACAATACTTTGGGCTTTTTCTTCGTTCATCGCCTGACCTCATCTGGAAATTGGGTACAACGAGAACTTTCAAATTTAATATTTCCAGTAACTTCGTAATAAGAAGGGGAGGATGGGGGGGTG
>JALHUM010000344.1 GCA_022865905.1 Anaerolineales bacterium
AGGGGTGACCGAAGGTCTCAATCCCCGCTCTGGGCGGAGACCTGCGGTCACAGTTCTGTCGGGGTCAGAGACCCCCGACGAGCAGGCACTTGAGGAGCTCGAATCCTTCCATACCATCGTTCGCCGCTGGCAGGGTACGACCCTGCTCCCGATCGACCAGATGATCCTGACCCTGGCGCAAGACCTGTTCACCGAAGTCGTCGACCTGGCCCTGGCGCACAAGCTGGCGCTGGTACTGCGTCAGGCCAAAGATGATCACGCCGACTGGCGCCTGCCCGAGTTGACCGGCGAGCTGGGTGTTATCGCCCGCAACGAGCGGCGCTTCATCGGCTTCAGCAGCGATGACTCGGGCTTCGACCCGGAACAGCACAAGGGCAAGGTGGTGGTGACGACCATGCACAAAGCCAAGGGCCTGGAGTGGGAGCGGGTCTACCTGATGTCGGTCAATAACTACGACTTTCCCTCGCTCCAGCCCTACGACCGTTACATCGCGGAGAAGAGGTTCGTGCGCGACGGGCTTAACCTGGAAGCCGAGGCCCTGGCGCAGTTGGAGAGCCTGGGAACGAGTAACGAGTATGAGTGGTACACGGAGGGCGCGGCCACCCAACAGGCGCGGCTGGATTATGTCAAGGAGCGGCTGCGGCTGTTGTACGTGGGGATTACGCGCGTAAAGCGTGAGCTGGTGGTGACATGGAACTCCGGGCGGACAGGTGAGCAGACGCAGGCGATTCCGTTTGCGGCGTTACTGGGGTGGTTAGAAATGCGAGAAAAGTAATGTTGTCGGTGTCAGTCCTGATTGAGATAAAGCATGGCAAATCTCAAAGAACTTTTCCTTCTTGATCCGAAGGTTATCTTCCTGAACCACGGCTCATTCGGCGCGACGCCAAAGCCGGTCTTCACTGCCTATAAGGAATGGCAACTTCGCTTGGAGCACCAACCTGTTCTCTTTCTCGGGCGTGAACTGGATGGCCTGCTGAAAGAGTCGCGCCAGGTGCTTGGCGAATATCTCAATGCCGATGTGGATGATGTCGTCTACATTCCTAACGCTACCTATGGCGTCAATATCGTTGCCCGGTCATTGGCTCTGCAACCTGAGGATGAAGTTCTGACCACCGACCACGAATACGGCGCGTGCGATTACACCTGGGAGTTTGTCTGCAAGAAAACAGGCGCGAATTATATACACCAGCCCATTCCTTTACCGGTTCGGTCTGAAGAGGAAATTGTCGAGCAGATCTGGCAGGGCGTCACCCCGCGCACGAAAGTGATCTATCTCAGCCACATCACCTCGCCGACCGCGCTGCGTCTGCCTGTGGAGCGAATCTGCCAGCGGGCGCGGCAGGCCGGCATTTTGACCCTGGTTGATGGTGCTCATGCGCCGGGTCAGATTCCGCTGGATTTGCAGGCCGTCAGAGCGGATTTCTATCCGGGTAATTGCCACAAATGGCTGCTCAGTCCGAAAGGCGCGGCTTTTCTCTACGCCCGGCGCGAGGTGCAGCCGCTGGTCGAGCCGTTGGTCGTCAGTTGGGGTTACCATGCTACAACCGAGACGACTTGCGGTTCCCAATTCATTGACTATCTCCAATGGACTGGCACGAAAGATCCCGCCGCCGCGCTGAGTGTTCCGTCTGCTATTCAGTTCATGCGCGACCATAATTGGGACGAAGTCCGCCGGGAATGCCACGCGCTCATGCGGCAGGCTGTCGAGCGAATTTGCGCTCTGACAGATCTGCCCCCGCTTTATCCCCTTGATTCAGATTTCTACAGCCAGATGGCGATTGCACCCCTTCCATTGAGCGCTGACCTGACCTCTCTTAAGGCTCGACTATATGATGAGTATCAGGTTGAAGTTCCGCTGATCCAATGGCAGGATCGGAAATTCGTCCGCATCTCGATCCAGGGATATAATACGCCGTCCGATGTGGATGCACTTCTGGAGGCTTTGGGGGAATTACTTCCAAGCCAACCTTGTGATGAAAATTCGAGCGTATAATCAATTCTACTTCTAATTTTCGAGGAGGAAAACATGTTATGGATCACCCGTTCCCATGTCCACGTGGACCGCGTTGCCTGTCCCTGGCTCATCACCCGTTTCATTGACAACCAGGCCGAGTTTCTATTCGTCCCGGCCGGCCAGATCGAGAAGGTCGTCAAGGAGACTAGTGCCATCCCGTTCGACGCGCCAGGCGTGGAGCTCGGTCATAAAGACGGGCGCTGCTCGTTCGAGTCCATCATCGCCAAGTATGGCCTGAAAGAACCCGGTCTGCTGCGGCTGGCAAAGATCGTCCACGCTGCGGACGTGGCCGAGGATATTGACAAGGATCCCATTGCGCGCGGCCTGGAGGCGATCGCCTCCGGTTACAGCCTGCGCTTCCCGGAAGACGAGGAGAACCTGGCGGCCCAGTTCGAGGTCTACGATGCGCTGTATGCCTGGTGCCGGCTCGAAGTAGCAAAAGAGAAAAAGTAAATAGATCACGGAGGTCGCCGTTAAATTAATAGGATCAGTTGACCTGCCCGCACATTTCGCGCCGGGCGGGTTTGACCATGCTGCTGTCCACGCGGGTACAGCGCGTTTGTATGTTGCTCATACCAGCAACAGTGCCATTGACGTGATAAACTGCGCCGCGGACCGTTTCCTCTTTTCGATCCCCAACTTAACAGGCGTGGCTGGCGCGCTTTTGTCGGAAGAACGCGGGCTCGTCTTCACGTCCAACCGCGGCGAGGATACGATTGGCATTTTCGCGGTGGGCGACGAAAATAATATCGCGAAGGTCAAGGTTGGGATCCATCCCAATGGTCTTTCTTTCGACTTCGGGCGAGGATTGCTTCTCGCGGCCAACGTTGGCGATCCCAAGATTCCAAATTCGCACACGCTTTCTGTTGTCGATGTTGAACGCCGTGAGATGATTCATTCCATCCCCGGGCCTGGCCGCACACGCTGGACGATTTTTGATTCTGCCGCGGGATGCTTCTATGTCAATATCGCTGATCCATTCCAGATCGTGGTCATTGATTCAGCCTACCCGACGCGTATCAGCCGTTCGATGGAGATTCCCGCCAATGGACCGCATGGACTCGATTTCGATCCGGCCACGAATCGACTCTTCTGCGCTTGCGATGCGGGCAAGTTGTTTGCATTGGATGCATCGTCGGGGAGGATTCTTCTTGAAGCGGATTTAAGCGGTGCTCCAGATGTTATCTTCTTCAATCCCATGCGGAAACATCTCTATGTTGCAGTTGGCAAGCCCGGCGTGATCGATCTGTTCGAAACAGCTTCGCTCAAACGGATTGAAACGATATCTACAGAGAACGGCGCACACACGATTGGCTTTGATGCGGTGCGTAATAAAGTCTATGCGTTTCTCCCTATGGCTCATCGCGCAGCGGTATATCTCGACGCCTGATGAAAACCAATCGTAACATCATTACTCTTTTTGCCACGCGCATCGTCCGCCTGTTTTGCTACGGGTTTCTCTCGGTTGTGCTTGCGCTGTACCTGGCAGCCACGGGACTGAGCGAAAAGCAAATCGGCCTGCTACTCACACTGACCCTGGCGGGCGACGCCGTCATCTCTCTCTGGTTGACGACCTCCGCCGACCGGTTTGGCAGGAGAAGGACGCTCATCATCGGCGCGCTGCTGATGATTGGGGCGGGCGTGGTCTTCATCTTCACGCGTAATCCCATTGCTTTGGCGATCGCTGCCGTCATAGGCGTCATAAGTCCGAGCGGGAATGAAATCGGACCGTTCCTTTCGGTGGAGCAGGCCGCGCTGACGCAGTTACTGCCTGGAGAAAAGCGCACCCAGACTTTTGCCTGGTATGCCCTGGCCGGTTCGCTTGCCACAGCGACGGGTGCGCTGGCTGGCGGCTGGCTGGCGCGCGGTTTGCAGGTTAACGGCTTTCCGGTTTTGGATTCCTACCGGGTGGTTCTTGCGGGCTATGCTCTCGGTGGATTGATCCTCGCCGGGATTTTCCTCTCGCTTTCGGGAGCGGTGGAGGTTGGGCCGGCAGATAAGGCGGCGACGCAACTCGTTTTAGGGCTGCACCGTTCCAGGTCCGTGGTGATGCGGCTCTCGGCCTTGTTCGCCATGGACGCTTTCGCGGGGGCGCTTTTGGTCCAGTCCATGATGGCGTACTGGTTCCACATCAAGTATGGCGTGGATAGCGGCGTGCTTGGAAGCATCTTCTTCGGGGCGAACATCCTGGCGGGCGTCTCGGCCCTGCTGGCGGCGCGGATTGCGAAACGATTCGGGCTGATCAATACAATGGTTTTCACGCACATCCCGTCGAACATCTTGTTGATACTCGTGCCGCTGATGCCGAGTCTGCCACTGGCGATTGGCGTGCTGTTGGCGCGCTTTAGCATCTCGCAGATGGATGTGCCGACTCGCCAGTCGTACACGATGGCGGTGGTTACACCGGATGAGCGCTCGGCGGCTTCGGGTGTGACGACGATTGCGCGCTCGGTTGGGGCGGCGGTTTCCCCAGTGTTGAGCGGCCTGCTGATGGCCGTGCCGGTTTTGTTCAGCGCACCGTTCTTCCTGTCGGGTGGACTGAAAATCGGGTATGATTTGCTGCTATTCAAATCCTTCCGGGGGTTGAAACCGCCGGAAGAAGGCTCAAGGTGAAGCAATGGATGTCACGCTTGCATTAGGCGGCGGCGGGTCACGCGGCTACGCCCACGTCGGCATCATCCGCCGCCTGGAACAGGAAGGTTTCCGCATCTGCGCCGTTGCGGGCAGCAGTGCGGGAGGCATCATCGCGGCCTTTTATGCCGCCGGTTTCACGCCGGACGAGATGGAGGTGCAATTCTCTAAAGTAGATCAAACGAAACTATTTGGCCGCTCGCCAGGCGACGGCCCGGCGCTGCTTGGGGTGGCCGGGGCAAGCAAGTGGTTGAATGAACAGCTTGGCGAACGCACCTTCGCTGACCTGAAAACCCCCTGCGCGCTGACAGCCGTGGACATCAAGTCGGCGCGTGAGATCGTTTTGGATCAGGGGCGGTTGGTGGACGCTGTGCTGGCGACGATTGCCCTGCCGGGTATCCTGCCGCCTCAACCGATCCAGAATTATCAATTGGTGGACGGCGGCGTTCTGGACCCGGTGCCGGTTTCCGTTGCCCGTTCCCTGGCACCGCGCCTGCCCGTGGTCGCCGTTATCTTGACCCCCCTGGTCGGGCATACGGGGAGTCTGACACGCTTCTCTCTCCCGTTCCCCATCCTGAAACCGATCGTCCAGCGCATCACTCGATTCCGCGTGGCGCAGGCTTTAGAGGTCTTTCTTCATTCGGTAGATGCGGCCGGGCGTCTGTTGACCGAATTGCGCTTGCAGGTGGACGATCCGGAGATCGCCATCCGCCCGGCTGTGGGTCATATCGGCCTGCTGGATAAGGTGGATGTGCATGAAGTGATCCGCCTAGGCGAAGAGGCGGTGGATGCGGCCCTACCGGAAATCAAGCGGTCGCTTGCCTGGCCGAACCGTTTGCGCCGCCGCTGGTTCACCCCCGCAGTTCGGGGGTTCAATCCGCGACAGGAAGTCAAATGACTCGTGACTTGCGCCGCTACGCTCGCCAGACCAACGTCCGCCTGATCGGGGGCGCGCTGCTGCTTCTTTTCATCGTCGGCGACGGGTTGATCTATCTCATCTATGGAAAAAGTGCAGTCTTGATGAGCTTGCTGTGCCTGCTGGCCGGCCTGACGCCGGTCGCGCTTACCCTGCTTGCCTTGTCCCTGCTGGCGTGGGTGACGAAGAAAGTGAGGGGAGAGTAGTGCGAACATGCTATAATGGTAGCCATATTTCGGGCTACCATAATTAAACCATCTTTTATCTCAATAAGGAGAATCCCTATGAACCGAAAAACCTTCTTTATTTCTACGTTTGTCGCAGTTCTTGTCCTTGCAGTGCTGGCCTGCGGCGTTAGCCCAACAGTCACCCAAACGCCTCCACCTGCAACACAAGTACCTCCGCCTGCAACCCAAGCACTCACCCAACCGCCCACCACCTCGGGCGAGTTGACCATCGTCAGCACCTTCGCCTTCACGGACGAATGGGGCGAATACCACGTGGTGGGTGAGTTGCAAAACGGCGCCGATCGGGTGCTCACCTCGATCGAACTGACCATCGAGATCAAGGATGCCTCCGGCAACTCGCTGCTCAAGGATGACAACGGAAACGTCGTGCCGACCCTGACCTTCCAACCGTTGTTGTACACATTTACGCCGGGCGAGGCCAGCCCCTTTGGATATTATCTTAGTGCGGACGCTGGTCAGCCAGCCACCTACAACGTGACGATCACCGGCCAGCAG
>JALHUM010000345.1 GCA_022865905.1 Anaerolineales bacterium
CCTCGAATTCCTTCGAGCGGTGGCTGATCTCCATTACGGACATGCCGGTACCCTTGTAATCGAGCATCTCTTCTTGGGCTTGTTTCAGCACCGGTAGCGGAAGGATGGCCGGGCCGGGGTTAAAGTTAAAAACGCGCTTGGGTTGGTTGGACATGTTCTTAACTCCTTTCGGATGTCTGAATTGTACAAAGCCCTTTTTTCTCTCCTGCTGAATTATATCCGTGAGTGGGGTTTATCACAATGAAAATCAAACACAGTTTCTGTTGACAAAGCCTATTCTCGTGGTTACAATGAATCTATAAACTCTTTCACAGAGCATGTAACCCTTTTTTCAACCAAAATACCAAATCATCTGGAGGAACAACCATTAAAATCTTGATCTGCGATAAGACCGAAATGGAAGCCATCGAGCGGATGCGCGCCGCCGGGCTGACGGTAGACACGAACTTCGAGATCACACCCGAGGAGTTGACCACTGTCCTGCCAGCTTACGACGGCTGCGTCGTGCGCGGCCGGACCAAGATCCGGCAACCGTTGATTGACCTTTGTCCCGGCCTGAAGGTGATCGTGCGCGGCGGCGTCGGCCTGGATAACATTGACGCCGACTACGCCCGCTCCAAAGGCATTACCGTGATGAACACGCCAAAGGCTTCGTCCGCTTCGGTGGCGGAGCTGGCCATCGGTTTCATGTTTGACCTGGCGCGTTCGATCTATAAAGCGACTGCCACCATGAAGGCTGAAAAATGGGAGAAGAAAGCCTTCGAGGGCGATGAACTCGGCGGCAAGACGTTGGGCTTGATCGGCCTCGGCAACATCGGCAAGGAGGTTGCCAAACGCGCCAATGCTCTGGGCATGACTGTCATCGCCCACAACCGATCCGGTAAGGCCGTGGAAGGCGTGCGGATGGTCACGCTGGATGAACTGTTGGCGAAATCCGATTACATCAGCCTGCACCTACCGAAGACGAGGGAATCAGCGAACATGATCGGCAAAGCCCAGTTCGAGAAGATGAAGGCTGGCGTGCGTCTGGTCAACTGTGCGCGCGGCGGCATCGTGGACGAGGCTGCGCTCTACGAGGCGCTGGTCAGCGGCAAGGTGGCCGGCGCGGCCCTGGATGTGTTCGCCGAGGAGCCGCCGACGGATTACAGGCTGCTCAAGCTGGATAATGTCATCGGCTCACCGCACATCGGCGCAGCGACGAAAGAGGCCCAGGGGCGCGTCGGGGCCGAGGTGGCGGAGAAGCTGATCGAGTTCGCCAAGAATCACTAGGACTCGAATAAACGCGGATTTACGCGGATATTTTTCTCTTTCTGCGTTCCTCCGCATTCATCCGCGTCCCTCCAGGTGTGCGATGAAAATCTACGATGATATCGGCATCCAAATCCCCCAGGTCTACATGCCGAAGAAAGGAACCGACCTGACCAAATGGGCGGTCATCGCCTGCGACCAGTTCACATCCCAGCCGGACTACTGGCAGCAGGTGGAGCAGACCATCGGTGACAGCCCCTCTACGCTCAATCTCATCTTCCCAGAAGTTTATCTCGAAAAGCCGGGCGTGGTTAAGCGCATCCAGGGCATCCAGGCGGCCATGCGCGACTATCTGGAGAAGGGTATCCTCCAGCCGCGCGAAGGTCTGGTCTACGTCGAGCGGACGGTGGGCGGTAAGACCCGCAAGGGCATTCTGTTGTGTCTTGACCTGGAACGCTACGAATACACCAAGGGCGCCGTCAGCCTGATCCGCGCCACGGAGGGGACGATCGTCGAGCGACTACCCCCGCGCATGAAGATCCGCCAGGGCGCGGTCCTGGAATTGCCCCACATCCTGGTGCTGATTGACGACCCGCAAGGCACCGTCATCGAGCCACTTGGCAAAGTTGAAGACAAACTCGAAAAGCTCTACGATTTCGAGCTGATGCTCGGCAGTGGCCACCTAGCTGGTTACGCTGTCAACGAGACAGTGGAAGAAAAGGTTATCGCGGCCTTGCGCGGGCTGGCCAGGCCGGAAACCTTTGCCGCCAAATACGGCATTGGTGCCGATCAGCCTGTCCTGCTGTTTGCCATGGGGGATGGCAACCACTCGCTGGCAACTGCCAAAGTTGTCTGGGAGAAGATAAAAGTCCATAAGGGGATGGATCATCCTGCTCGCTATGCGCTGGTGGAGATCGAGAACGTCCACGATAAGGGGCTGATCTTTGAGCCGATCCACCGCCTGCTGTTCGGCTTGAAGCGCGACATCTTCGACGCGCTGAGGTCCCATTTCGGCGCGGACTTCACGTATACGCCGGTCGCCAGCGCGGCGGAAATGGGCTGGCGGGTGGATGAGGCCAAATCTCCACCTCAGGCAATTGGTCTGGTTGGTGGTGGCAGGGAGTTCAGCTTGGTGGAGATTGCCAATCCCTCGTCAAACCTGCCGGTTGGCACGTTGCAACCTTTCCTGGATGTCTTCATGAATGAAAACGGGGCTGAAAAGATTGATTATGTC
>JALHUM010000346.1 GCA_022865905.1 Anaerolineales bacterium
CACCCCCCATCCTCCCCTACTTATTGAGAAGATACCCAAAACACATTCAAGGAGATACTTTCCGATGGTTCGTATTCGCTTACGCCGTACCGGTTCAAGAGGCCAGCCCAGCTATCGCATTGTCGTGGCGGACAAGGAAAGCCCGCGCGATGGGCGATTCCTGGAAATCCTGGGCGATTACAATCCCCGAACTGAACCGGCCACCATGAACGTCAAAGAAGACCGCGTCTATGACTGGATGAGCAAAGGCGCGCAACCGAGCGAGTCTGTGGCCCAGCTCTTCAAGACTGCGGGCGTGCTCGATCGTTTCGAACGTTTCAAGACCGGCGAGAAGGTCGAGGCGCTGCTCGAAGAGGCTGAAAATGCCCGCGCTGCCCGCATCACGAATCCAAAGACCCGCCGTTAGAATCCTGGAATGGCATGAAATCCCTGACAGAATACATCGCTCGATCTATTGTCGAACACCCGGATGAAGTGGACGTGCGCGAGTACCGGCACGGCAGTCGCGTCACCCTAGAGCTGCAAGTCGCTAAAGATGATATGGGGCGCGTGATCGGCAAAGGCGGTCGTGTGGCGAATGCCATCCGTAATTTGCTGCGCGTGACCGCCGAGCGCGAAGGCTTGCAGGTTACGCTGGATGTTGTCGAATCCCAGCCCTGATCGAATGTCCGCTGCCAGTGAAAGACCGGCAGGCTCGCCATCTGCTGGCGAGCCTGCCCTCTTAGTAGTAGGAAAGATCCGGCGTCCACACGGCGTGGCGGGTGAAGCCCTGGTAGAAATCTATACGGATTTTCCCGAACGCCTGGCTCCGAAAACGCTGATCTTTGTCGGCGCGGCGCATCAGCCGCTGACGATCCGCAAGCGCCGGCCGCACAAGGATGGGCTGCTGCTCGCATTCGAAGACATCACCACCCCAGAGCAAGTGGGACTTCTTCGCAATCTAATGATATCTATTTCGGCTGCAGACCGCCCTCCACTGCCAGAAGGGGAGTATTATCATCATCAAATCCTTGGTCTGAGCGTAGTGGACGAGGATGGGCAGGAATTGGGCAAACTGGCCGAAATCCTGGAAACCGGTGCAAACGATGTGTACGTGGTGACGCGTGATGACGGGACTGAGCTTCTACTCCCGGCCATTTCCGATGTCCTTCTGGACATAGACCTGCCGCGCAAAACGATGCGCGTTCACCTGTTACCTGGTTTAATAAGAGAGGAACGCGAATGACGCGAATGGACGAATTAAACGAATGCCCCTTGTTTTTGTGCTGAAAAAGAATGTTCGCATAATTCGCTTATTCTGGTAGCCTACTGGCTACCATTCGCGCAAACTGCGTTGAATCTTTATGAACGACAAACGCTACTGGGTGGGCTTCAATTTGGTCAAGGGAATCGGCGCGGTCCGCCTGCAAGCTTTGCTCGGACACTTCGGCGACCTGTCGCTGGCCTGGCAAGCGCCAATGGACGCCTTGCAAGCCGCGGGCTTGAGCCAGAAGATCGCCGAACGCGTCATACAGGCGCGCGCCAGCGTGGACCTGGATGGCTTCATGGAGCAAATCGCCGCGCAAGGCATCCAGGTGCTGACGTGGGAGGATGAGGCTTATCCCTCCCGCCTGAAGGAAATTGACCAGCCGCCACCCATTCTTTATTTGCGCGGTGAATTATCAATCGAAGATTCCTGGGCGGTGGCCGTGGTCGGCACACGCCGGGTCACAGCCTATGGCCGCCAGGTGACCGAGGAGCTGGCCTCCTACCTGGCGCAAAACGGTGTAACCGTGGTCAGCGGGCTGGCGCGCGGCGTGGACGCCATTGCCCACCAGGCTGCGTTGAAAGCCGGGGGCCGCACGCTGGCCGTCATGGGAAACGGCGTGGATCGCATCTACCCGCCTGAGCATCGCGCCCTGGGCGAACAAATCCTGGCGAGCGGCGCGCTGCTCAGCGATTACGCCCCTGGCACGCCGCCTGAGGGCGCCAACTTCCCGCCCCGTAATCGTCTCATCTCCGGGTTGTCGCTGGCGGTGGTGGTGGTCGAGGCTGGAGAGACCAGCGGCGCGTTGATCACCGCCCAATTCGCGGTTGACCAGGGGCGTGAGGTCTTTGCCGTGCCGGGTAACATCCTGGCCCCGCAGAGCAAAGGGACGAACCGATTGATCCAGCAGGGCGCGCATCCGCTGCTCTCCGGCCGCGACGTGCTCGAAGCCTTGAACCTGACGCGGGTCAGCGAGCAGCGCCTCGTGCGGAAAGTCTTGCCGGCCGACAATGTAGAAGCGCAGGTGCTAAACGTTTTGGCTCACGAACCCTTGCACGTGGACGAAATCCGCAACCAGACCGGGCTGCCCATCGAGCGTGTCTCGGCTACGCTGGTGATGATGGAACTCAAAGGCATGGTCCGGCAAGTCGGCGGGATGAATTACGTCGCGGTTAGGGAAGAACAGGTGGAGTATCGAACCTGAGAAACAGAAAGATATGCAATGAACCACACTTACGCAGTCATCATGGCCGGCGGCGGCGGGACACGCCTCTGGCCGGTCTCCCGAAAAAAGCATCCCAAGCACATCCTGCCATTGCTTGGCGAGGACACGTTGTTCCAGTCAACAGTGGCGC
Organism: Anaerolineales bacterium; assembly: GCA_022865905.1. Taxonomy (GTDB): domain Bacteria; phylum Chloroflexota; class Anaerolineae; order Anaerolineales; family Villigracilaceae; genus CG2-30-58-95. The sequence continues at coordinate 2,602 of JALHUM010000346.1, forward strand.
GGCTGGAGGAACTCGTTCCGCTTGACCAAATCCTGATCGTCACGGCCGAAGGGCAGGCAGAAGAACTAGAGAAGCAGGCGCCTGGCATTCCAGCGAAGAATTTCCTGATCGAACCCGAACCGCGCGGCACCGCCTCGGTTGTTGGGCTGGCGGCGTCGGTATTGGCGAAGCGTGATCCGGAGGCGGTCATGCTAGTCCTTCCCTCCGACCATTACATCCGCAACCGTGACCTGTTCCATCTAGTGATGCGCGCCGCCGTGCAAGTGGCGCACAAGGGCTACCTGGTCACACTAGGGATTACGCCCTCCTTTCCATCCACCGGTTATGGATATATTCAGCGCGGCGAGCTTCTGCATGAAAAATACAATTACCCCGTTTACCGCGTGCTACGGTTCACCGAAAAGCCAGACGAAGAGAAAGCGCGCGAGATGCTAGCGCGCGGCGATCACTCCTGGAACTCCGGGATGTTCATCTGGCGCGTGGACCGCATCCTGGACGAGTTTGCGCGCCAGATGCCGGACCTGAGAACTGCCCTCAAAAAAATCGGGGCGACCTGGAATACTCCTGAAGAGCAGCGAGTTCTCCGCGCCGAATGGCCGCGGCTGAAGTCGGTCACAGTGGATTACGGTATTGTAGAGCATGCCGAAAACGTTGCTGTTCTCCTTGCAGGCGGCCTGGAATGGAGCGACGTCGGCTCGTGGGATTCGTTGTTCGACATTCTTCTGCCCGACCAGGATGGGAATGTGATCGTCAATAGTGAGCACATGCTGCTGGAAACGCACGATACGCTTGTCTATTCCACTGAGAAGAAGCTTATCATTACGGTTGGTGTAGACGATTTGATCGTGGTCGACTCTGGCGATGCACTGCTGGTCTGTCACCGCGACCAGGCTCAACAGGTGCGCCAGGTGATCGAGAATTTGAAGAAGATGGATAAGAACGATAATTTATGATGTGGCAAGGAGGTTTTTCTTGGAAGCCTATTGCATGAAGTGTAAGACAAAACGTGAAATCCAGGCTCCCCAGCCGACTTTCAACGCGGCGAGGGCGGCGGGCACACGCGGGACTTGTGGCGTGTGCGGTACAGCACTATACCGCATCGGCAAAACGCCGGCTCACGAGGGAATGGGACCGCCGGAGAAGAAAGCCTCGCGCAGCGGGAAGCTTGTCATCGTTGAATCACCGGCCAAGGCCAGGACGGTGGGCCGCTTTCTCGGCAAGGGATATACCGTGAAGGCTTCGGTCGGCCACATCCGCGACCTACTACGCTCGCAACTTTCGGTGGACGTGGAGAACGATTTCAAACCCAAGTATCGCGTCCCGAACGAGAAGAAGGAAGTAGTCAAAGAACTCAAGCAGTTGGCGAAGGAACACGCTGAAATCTACCTGGCCACCGATCCAGACCGCGAAGGGGAGGCCATTTCCTGGCACCTGATGGAAGCTGCGGCGATTGACCCGAAACTGGCGCGCCGCGTGGTTTTCCACGAAATCACCGAACATGCGATTGGCGAGGCGTTTGCCAACCCGCGCGCCATCAACATGGACCTGGTCAACGCCCAGCAGGCGCGCCGTATCCTGGATCGCCTCGTGGGTTACAGCATCAGCCCGATCCTGTGGGAGAAAGTCAGTTCCCGGCTTACGGCTGGTCGCGTGCAATCGGTGGCGCTGCGGCTGATTGTCGATCGCGAGCGCGAGATCGAGGCCTTCGTGCCGGTGGAGTACTGGTCCATCGGCGCGGAACTACGCCCAGAGGGCGAGAAGCAAACCTTCCTCACCAAACTGGCGAAGATTGACGACAAAGACCCGGAACTGCCCAATGAAGAAATCGTCAAACCGATCCTGGTGGACATGGAGAAGGCCGACTACGTCGTCACGCGCGTCAAGCGCGGTGAGGAGCGGCGCAAACCGCTCGCGCCGTTCATTACCTCCACGCTCCAGCAGGAGGCCTCGCGCAAACTGGGCTTTACCGCCAAGCGGACGATGGGCCTGGCGCAGGGCCTTTACGAAGGTCAGGATATGGGCGAGGGCGGTACGACCGGTTTGATCACCTACATGCGCACCGACTCCACCAATATCGCCGAGGTGGCACGCAACGAGGTGCGAGGTTACATTGCTCAACGTTATGGCAGCGATTTCCTGCCCGAAAAGCCGCCGGAATATACGAAGAAGGTGGCCGGCGCGCAGGAAGCCCACGAGGCCATCCGCCCAACATCCGTTTTGCGCGATCCAGAGAAGGTCAAACCCTTCCTCGAGCCGGCCATGTTCAAGCTGTACCAGCTCATCTGGCAGCGCTTCGTAGCTTCGCAGATGGAAGCCGCGGTGTACGATACGCTCTCGGTGGACGTAACAGGCACCGGGTCCGACCACGCCTACACGCTGCGGGTGGCCAGTTCAGTAGTCAAGTTCCCCGGCTTCCTGGTCGTCTATGAGGAAGCGAAGGACGAGGACAAGAAGTCCGAGGAAGAGGACGAGACGAACGTCCGCATCCCGGCCTCGATTGCCGAGGGCCAGAAACAGGACCTTATCCGCTTGGTCCCGGAGCAGCACTTCACCCAGCCTCCGCCTCGCTTCTCGGAGGCCAGCCTGGTGCACGTGCTCGAGAAGAACGGCATCGGGCGCCCGTCCACGTATGCACCGATCCTTTCGACCATCCAGGCGCGCGGCTACGTCATCCGCCAGGAGAAGCGCCTGTTCCCCACCGATACCGGCATCCTGGTCAACGACCTGATGATGCAATATTTCCCTGAGATCGTTGACTTAGGCTTCACGGCGCGTATGGAAGCTGACCTGGACGAGATCGCGAAAGGCCGCGCCAAGTGGGTCAAAGTGATGCACGAGTTCTATACGCCTTTCGAGGTGAAGGTCAAGATCGCCCAGGCCGAGATGCCGGTAACCAAGACCGGGCCGGAGCCGATCGGCCGTGCCTGCCCGGATTGCGGCAAGGAGCTGGTCATCCGCTACGGGCGGTATGGAAAATTCATCAGTTGCAGTGGCTTCCCGGACTGCCGCCATACGGAGCCGTGGCTGGAAAAGATCGGCGTGATCTGCCCGAAGGACGGCGGAGATATCGTCAAGCGGAAAACCCGCAAAGGGCGCATCTTTTATGGCTGCAACCAATACCCGAATTGTGATTTCACTTCTTGGAAGCGGCCCCTGCCGAAACCGTGCCCGCATTGCAAGGGTGTGCTGGTGATCGCCAACAAGCGTGAAGCGCAATGCCTGGATTGCGAGGAAACCTTCTCGTTAGAAGAAGTAGTACAAGAGACGGCGTGATTCCCCTCATCCCCCCCTCTCCCAAAGGGAGAGGGGTGAGGGAAAAGGAGGAACGATGTTCCAACTTGCTTGATGTATTGCTCTCTATCCTGGGTGATAAGCAGGCCTACCTCGATCCTGGTTCGGGCAGTTTCCTGCTCCAATTGCAGATCGCCGGTCTTTTGGGAGCAGCACTCGTTCTCCGGACCCAATGGAGCAAGATCAAGAAGTTCTTTAACCGAAAGAACGTAAAAGAAGAGACAAAAGACGAAGACAGCGATGAAGCCTAGCGGTCAACTCGGCGCTTCGTTCCGCGACCCCAGCGGGTTCCTTTTTGTCCGTGACGGGACCCTGTACCGGCAGGTCAACCGCGTCTACGCCGAAGATAACGCACGTTTGATCGAATCCGACCTGCACGAGAAGCTGGTCAAAACCGGACTCTTGATCCCGCACGCCGAAGTGGAAATGAAGCCTGCGGACCCTGATCTGGCTTTCAAAATTCTCCCGCCGGAGCGAGTGCAGTTCATCTGAAGCTTATCGCGAGGGGGAACTGTGGGTGGCTTACCAACAATTTTGCCAGCACTTCCTGGCGCCGCTGGCTTTGATGGCCACCTGTGACGTGCGCCTCGGCCAGTTGCTGCGCGTCCACATTGATGGGATCCCGCTCGACCCGAAAACGGTCTGGGATTTGGGCGGAAATACAGGGATTTTCAACAGCCAGGCCGCTGGTCTGGGTGCGTATACGGTCGCATTCGACATTGACCCGGCCACCGTCTAGCAGAACTACCGGCAGGTCAAGAAAGACAAGGAGCAGAATCTCCTGCCGCTCGTCTTCGACCTGACCAATCCCAGCCTTTCTCTCGGCTGGGCGAATCGGGAGCGCGACTCGCTGGCCGGGCGCGGCCCGGCGGATGTCGTCCTGGCGCTGGCGTTGATCCATCACCTGGCGATTTCGAACAAAGTTCCTTTTGACCGCATGTCCGATTTTCTGGTCGAGTTGGGCAAGTGGTTGATCGCCGAGTTCGTCCCCAAAACTGATTCGCAGGTGCAGAAATTGCTCAAGAGCCGGGAGGATATATATATCGAGTATCAACGTGAGGCATTCGAGCGGATTCATGCAAAACGATATATAATATGTAAATCTTGGCAGATTCGAACGTCGGGAAGTTGGCTGTACTTGATGTAAAGACGTTAACGAAAAGTGTTGGCTTATTTACATATTGCTTGTATAATAATTACTACTGATTCGAATTTGTGATGGAGGCCACCTGATGAAAATTCTTGAGTATCTAAAGAAACCGATCATTGCCGCAGTACTTTCCGGTGTGGGGGGGATCCTTCTAGGACTGATCTGGGGGTGGGTGATCCAGCCTGTGGAATGGAAAGATGCTCCGCCGTCTTTGCTGAACGTTGGCTACCAGGAACAGTACCTGCGTATGGCAATCGATTCGTTCGGCGTTAACGGCAATACGCAGCTTGCCATCCAACGCTATCAGGACCTTGGTTCAGCCGGACCTACGCTTCTAATGACCATTCAAGCCAATCCTGGGAAGCAGAACCCGGTCACGATCATGAATTTTTCCAATCTCGTGCAGCCTGTAAGCGTTATTGGCACTCCAACCCCCAGCGGAACACCGGCACCGCCAGGTACAAGCAGCCGGCTCGTAAGTTACGGGATCATTGTTTTTGCGATCCTGGCGGTGGGCGGCGTAGGTTTTGCGCTGTACAAGTTCCTGGGACCGAGGTTAAGCCGCCGCGGTGGCGAAGGTACCCCGGCGCAACAAGCTAACCGCCTCAGCAAGCAGACCGAGCTCACAGATTATGCCAGCAGAGGTGAAGAGGCTCCCATCGCTCAGTTTGTCACCACCTACGTGCTCGGCGACGATCTGTTCGACGACTCTTTCGGCATTGACTCTCCTTCTGGCGAGTTCTTGGGCGAGTGCGGCGTCGGCATCTCCGAGACCATTGGCATTGGCGATCCCAAGAAAGTGACCGCCTTCGAGGTTTGGCTGTTCGACAAGAATGACATCCAGACCGTGACCAAGGTTTTGATGAGTTCACATGCCTACAACGACGTCGCTACTTTACAACGATTAGAAACCAAAGGCGAGCCGATCCTGGTCGAGGTAGGCAAACAACTCGTGCTGGAAACAGCCGCGCTTCAACTGATGGCGAAGGTTTCGGATGTCGAATACGGCCAGGGCGCGCTTCCCGACAGCAGCTATTTCGAGCGCGTGACGTTGGAGCTGGCCATCTGGCCGAAGGTCACGGCGTCAGAGTAGTGAAAAAAGGGCGGCTGAGGCCGCCCTTTTTCGTTAGATACGACTTATTCGATTTTCAAGATTTTCAACTTGATCTTCCCGCCAGGCGTCTCGGCCTCGACCACTTCGCCGACGCGGTGATCGAGCAGGGCGCGGCCGATGGGGGATTCGTAGGAGACCTTCCCGTTGCGCGGATCAGCTTCCTTCGCGCCGACCAGGTGATAAGTCTCGGCCGGGAAATCTTCTTCTTGAACAGTTACCCGCGTCCCAACGGACACCATATTTCTTGCCACAGAACCCTCTTCCACGATGATCGCATTGCGCAGGGTGAATTCGAGTTCCTGGATGCGGCCTTCGAGAAAGCCCTGATCCTCTTTTGCCTTGTGGTAATCGGCGTTCTCGGAGAGGTCGCCCATTTGGATGGCGGCGCGCAGGCGTTTGGCTAACGCATCGCGGGCCGACCCTTTTAGCTCTTCAAGTTCAGCTTTTAATCTGCCAGCCCCCTCGGCGGTCAAATAGATATCGTTTTCCATAGCGCAAGTCTAATCTAAGCAAAAGGGGATGTCAACGCCGGATAAAGCTGCCAACTGCTTCGCCGAGCAGGGCGCGTTGGACGTTGCCCGTCTCTTCGCCGGAGAAGACATGCACTTCCAGACCCGGCACCTGCTCCACCAGCCTGACCATTTGCTCGACCTTGTCTCTCATCCCGCCCGTCACATCCATGCCAGCCGCGCCGGCCAGACTTGCGGCCACTGCCTCGAAACTCTCCGGTGTGATCACCTCGATAAGCCTGGTACGCTCTGGGAAGTCAGCCCAGACGCCTTTTTCTAGACCGGCCACTAGGATGCGCTGCGGATGAAGTCGCTGCGCGAGCTTGAAAAACAAATCTTCTGTGGAAAGGATCGTACCGTGGATGGCGGCGTCGAAGGCAACGTCGCCCTGGATCAAGGGTATGATGCCCGTTTCGAGCGCCTCCTGGAGCGGCGGCAGGTACCAGTCTACGATTGCGCCCTCGTTCGCCTGACAGGTCGCCGAAGGGGGAAAGCTGATGGTCGGGATTCCGGCGCCATGCAGCGCGTCCACGACCAGGCGGTTCAAAGCCAAAGCCTGGTACCAGACCTCGGCGAAGCCGCGCCAGTCTGTGCGTGTCCATTTTGCGTTGACTGGCCAGTGCTGACTGGCGGCGGCGTGGCCGAAAGAACCGGAACCATGTCCCAGGACCAGACGCAGGTCCGGGTCGAGGCGCGTGGCAGCGGCGATCTGGGTCGCCAGTTCAGCCAGCTTGTCCAATCTAGGGGTATAGGGGCGCGTCTTGTCGGTGATCAGTGATCCACCGAGCTTCAGGAATGTGAGCTTCGTCATGCCAGAAACTGTAGCACGTTCTACGGCTGTCGTCAAGAAGGGCTGTGCTATAATATTTACCCCAGGCTACCATAATTTGAGCGTCGCCCCACCGAGGGAAATTCATGAAACTTGACGTTCATGCTGCCGTCCAGACTGCTTTTATCCTCACCCTGATTGGCGCGATTGTTGGGCTTTGGTTGGGAATACGCGCCATCCGCGCCGGGCGTCGCACCCCTTTCTTTCGCATCCGTCGCGCTCGAATCGTGGGGGGCTGGTGGACGATATTTACCGCAATCCTTTTAGGCGCGATTGCATTCTTCTTGGGATTTTACACAGAGCCGGTTGTCTACCATTTTTTCCCGCCCACAGCCACCTTAACGCGGACCGTGACGATCACGCTGACGCCGACCATCACGCTCACCCCGACCATCAGTCTCACGCCGACCATCACGCTCACGCCCGCCATCAGCGATACGCCTACGCAAACGCTGACCCCCTTCCTGCCGCCGGCCATCGAAGCCGGGTTCCAAAGCACCGTCACGCCCAACCCGGATGCGGTCTTCAGCCCCTTGCAGTTCGCCTATAGTATCTCGGATGGACTGCCGGTCAACCCCTCTACCGTTTTTCAGAATCCGGTCAGGCGCATGTACGCGGCTTTCACCTACGACCAGATGGTGCCCGGCGCGCAGTGGACGGCGCTTTGGTTCCGGGATGGTGCTCTGGTTCATTTCAAGACCGAGCCCTGGGATGGCGAGATCGGCGGCTATGGCTGGGCCGATTGGAATCCGGCTCCAGAGGAATGGCTGCCGGGGACTTATGAAGTGCAGATATTCGTCGGTGTGGACTGGAAGGTGATCGGCCAGTTCGTCGTCCAGGGCGGACCGTCCACCTCGACGCCTTCATTAGCCCCCACCTTGTCCCCAACGCCGACGTGCACGCGCACCCCAAGCCGGCCCCCGACGTCCACGAAAACCTCCACGGCTACCTGGACGATGATCCCATCGAGTACGCCTCGTCCCACCGACACTCGCTGGCCGTCCCAAACCCCGACGAAATAGCCTGGCTTTGGAGTCCTCTTATGGAGCAAAAAGCCTTTCAAGATTACTATCCCGATCCTCTCGCCCACTGCTACGGCTGTGGGAGACTGAACAAATTTGGCCACCAGATCAAAAGCTATTGGGACGGTGAGGAGTCAGTTTGCTGTTTCGAGCCGAAACCCTATCACATTGCCATCCCTGGCTACGTTTATGGCGGATTGCTCGCCTCGCTGATTGACTGTCACGGCACGGGGACGGCTGCCGCTGCCGCCTACCGCGCCGAAAAGCGCGCCATGGACACTGAGCCGGCTTTCCGCTTTCTGACCGCTTCGCTGCACGTGGATTACCTGAAACCCACGCCCCTGGGCGTGACGTTGGAAGTGCGCGGCAGGGTGCAAGAGGTCAAGGGCCGCAAGGTGGTGATCGAAGAATGGATTGTTGCCAGGGGGGAAATCACAGTGCGCGGGGAGGTGGTTGCTGTCCAGGTGCCGGATCAATTGATAGAAAAACTAGTGCATAAAGTAACCAAGAACAGGCCGCGAGGTTTCTAAAGTGGCCTGTTTTTTCGATCAGATAATTTAATAATTAATGAGGAAGTCATTACTGCCGGGATGTTTTCACATCGTAAGTCTTATTTACGTGAAAGCCGCGAATTCGGCGAATTACGCGAACAGTTATTAAACCTTTCGCGAAATTCGCTCTTTTCGCCCAAATCGCGTTCGCAAGCGCGCCGAATGGAAACTAATAACTTCTTCGAGACCACCACCGATGATTTTATGCAGTTCGCTGACGGAGGTCCGCGCTGTAGGCGCAGGCGATTTGCGCGCCCAGGCGGGCATTGTTGAGCAATAAATCCAAATTGGTGCGCAGCGTCGCGCCGTCAGTCAATTCATTCAGGCGTTGGAGCAGGAATGGCGTGAGCGCCTGACCGTGAATATTCTTCTGGAGCGCTTCCTGCCTGGCTTGCTGGATGGCCTCTTCCACAGCATGACGTGGCAGGGCGGTCGCAACTGGAGGCGGCTGGCAGACCAGCACCGCGCTTGTCAATCCTAACTCCCAGTGTGCCTTTCCAAAGGCGACTACTTCCTGGGGTGTGTCCAGCCGCGCGCTGACCGGTAGTCCGCTCTGGCGCGAATAGAAGGCGGGGAATTCGTCGGTCTGGTAGCCGATGATCGGCACGCCCATCGTTTCCAGGTATTCCAGTGTAGCGGGTAAGTCGAGGATTGCTTTTACCCCAGCGCAGACTACGATCATCGGCGTCTCGGCCAGAGCTTGCAGATCAGCGGATATGTCGAAAGTTTTGACCTCATGCACACCACCGATCCCGCCCGTTGCGAAAACCTTGATCCCGGCCCTGTGCGCGGCGAACAACGTCCCGGCGACGGTCGTGCCCCCAGTCTCCTTCTTGACGATGGCGGCGGCAAAATCCCGCCGGCTGATCTTGCGGACGTTATCCAGACTGGCGAGGCGCTCTAGTTCCGCGCCCGTCAGGCCGACGCGGATCTTCCCTTCCAGAACGGCGATGGTAGCCGGCTTAGCGCCATTCTCGCGCACGACGCGCTCCATGTCGCGCGCCAGTTGCAGGTTCTGCGGCCGCGGCAGTCCGTGCGTGATGACGGTCGATTCGAGGGCGAGGAGGGGGAGGTAATGCTTTATATAATGTTTAACTTGTGTCATCAATAAATGTTATCGAAAAGGGGAAGGTCTGATAGAGTCAGTTTGAAATGTTCATCCCAATAGGTTGATAAATTCCTTTTCAAAATTGAAGGCCCTATTCAAATTGCAAATTCGGGATTGACAATATAGTACAAACGTTCTAAAATGGACATTAATGGTGAGCAAAAATGTTGGAAAGCAAAAATACTTGACCTTGGTTTCGTGACGAAATTTTGAGAATATTGATTGGCATTAACCTGTCATCTCGAGCAAGTACGATTCCGGATAAGAATGCAACTGACTTTCGCCGTGGTTTCACACTCGCTCTTGCAAGTTAACCATCGTTGTTGGAATCCGCCCGGAACATATATTGAATTCAGATGATTTGGTTCTGCTGGAGACGCCCTCTTGTAAAAAACCTGGGGATTAAGAGCGCCAGATTGGACCTCTCTCTTTGGGCAACGTCCTCACCGCTTGGAGGGTAACAGGAGCAGGTTTTGTTATTGGTTCTGATATCGCATTGTACAAGGTGTTTATGTTCCAAGTATCTCAAACTTTCCCGCCCCTTTTCAATATCCAGATCCACCGCCCTTGCGATATCAGAAACTTAAAGTGCTTGTTTGCTGGATAAAATAAGCAAAATTCTCAGAGATTTTTCATCCAATCTCGATGGAGTATCGTCTTGCACATCCGCGCCTTTCAAGAACCGGAGGTATACAGATCAGATCCGCGACGTATATCCAAGCTAGTCAATAATACCATATTTACGGACTAACATGCTACGAGTGGATGTAAGGCGAATAAAAACATGTCTGGTTTATGGAAGATCGATTTTCACACCCACACCAACTTTTCTAAGGATTCCTTGACCCAGCTGGAAGACTTGATCCGCGCCCACCAATGCGGCCTCGACCGCCTCGTCATTACCGATCACAACACCATCACTGGTGCCTTGGCAGCCCAGAAACTCGATCCCAAGCGCATCATCGTCGGCGAGGAGATCATGACGACGAGCGGCGAGATCTTAGCTGTTTATGTGAACGAGGAGGTGCCGCCGGGCCTCTCGCCCAGAGAAACCATCAAATGTCTGCACGACCAGGGAGCATTTGTCAGTATATCGCATCCCTTCGACACATGGCGCAGCGGCCATTGGGAATTGGAGGATTTACTGGAAATCGCTCCGCTGGTGGATGCTATCGAGGTATTCAACGCCCGCTGCATGAGGCCGGGAGCAAACCGACTGGCGATGGAGTTTGCCCGCGAGAATAACCTCCCAGGTACGGCCGGCTCGGATGCACACGCCGCCTTCGAGGTGGGGAGAGCCTGTCTGGACCTGCCGCAGTTCGAGGGCGCGGCTGGGTTGCGGGCAGTCATCCGCCAGGGACGGGTGGTGGGGCGGCCTTCACCGTTCTGGGTCCATTTTGCATCTCGTTATGCCCGCCTTCGCAAAAAGGTTGGAGTATAATAGCCCCCAACGGGGCGGTGGCGGAATTGGCAGACGCTGCGGACTTAAAATCCGCCGGTGGTGACACCGTGTGGGTTCGACCCCCACCCGCCCTACAGATATGGCTTTGTGAGGGAAAAACCGACTAAAAACCCTGTATATGGGGGCACTCGGCACACAAAAAGGAGTGTGCCGTATGTCTTTAAAATTCGAGACGCAGAGGACTCTACAAATTTCTAATGTTGATGATTACCTGCTGACCTGGTTGGAAGCTTTCCTGATTGATCGTAAGGCTGCAGGGGTTGCAGAAGGTACGTTGCGCTTCTACCGCCAAAAAATCAAGCTGTTTTCGGATTATTGCGAAGCCCTGGCCGTCAAGCAGATCGGTCAGATCAATCCATCTTTTCTTCGTCATTACCTGCTCTACCTGGAAGAATCCGGTCATAATGCCGGCGGAAGACATGCCGCTTTTCGACTGATCAGGGCTTTCTTCCTGTGGTATGAAGATGAGGTGGAGCCAGATGGATGGTCAAACCCCATCCGCAAGGTGAAAGCTCCTAAAGTTCCAGTGGAACCACTGGAGCCGGTATCCTTTGAGACTGTAACCCAGATGGTGAAAGCTTGTCCGCATAATACTTTCACCGGTGACCGGGATGCAGCTATCCTGCTCTGCCTGCTGGATACAGGGGCAAGGGCCAGCGAGTTCCTATCCATCAATCTGGAAGACATCAACCAGGCACGCGGGGATATTCTCATCCGGCAGGGTAAAGGACGCAAGCCGCGCACCGTCTATATCGGTAAGCAGTCAAAACGAGCGCTCAGGCGATACCTGAAACACCGGCGGGACGACAACGCCGCTCTGTGGGTGACGCACCCGCGCTATGGTTCTGAGCGTTTGGGTTATGACGGGCTGCGGGGTATTCTAACTCGCCGAGCGCAAGAAGCCGGCGTGGAAGCCCCCGCCCTTCACGATTTCCGGCGTGCCTTTGCGCTTTCCATGCTGCGAAACGGTACGGATATATTCACCCTGGCAAAACTGATGGGACATGAAGGCATCAGCGTCTTCAACGCTATCTGAAGCAAACCAACCAGGATACCGAGCAAGCCCACCGGCGGGCGGGACCGGTGGATAATGCCGGATTGTAAATAAGATAAGGTGCTTGTGGATCAGACACCGATTAAAGATGTATAATAAAGATAATGAATCTAGGAGCAACAGGACAAGTTTCGAGTTAGAAGTACCTACGGAAGCGAGGCGCGCAAGCTTTTGTAGCAGTCGAGCCGCAAGGAGAGCCAGCGCAAGCCTCCCTGACCCTGAGCCAGCCATCCGGATGCCAGAAACCCGCAATTTGTCAAGGTAACAGGCTGGTGCTACCAATCGCATATCATATGAAGAGAGATATTATGACTAGCCTTTCTGGAAAAGAAATTGTGGATATGAACCGAGAGTACACGTTCTTCTCCTGGTCCGTGCAGGGACAGGTCAGGCCGATCCCGGTGGAAAGGGCAGAGGGGGTTTACTTCTGGGATACTAACGGGAAACGCTATC
>JALHUM010000347.1 GCA_022865905.1 Anaerolineales bacterium
TGATTCCGCTTCATGCCGTCCATCGATTCCGCTCACCCGCAAAAAGTGGACGGCATGCTCCGGAATCAGTGGACGACATACTCCGGATTCAGTGGACGGCTTGCTCCGGAATCAGTGGTCGCCTTCGACCGGATTACGCACTCTGACATCAGCCTGACCTTGAATACCTATTCGCATGTGCTGCCATCCATGCAGGAAGAGGCTGCCGAGAAGATGGATGAGATTCGGGTGCCAATCGAAGTAAGTGCAACCTTGAAAAGGGTCAAAGAACCATCGCCGTCATTCGCAGGAACCGTTCAACCCCAATGATCTTGGTTTAGACTTATTTTGGGTAGCTGTAAGGTAGCTGTAGTAAAAAGAGCCTCCGTTTCGGAAGGCTCTTTTTATGCCCATATATGGGGGCTTAGGGGCGGTTTACCGCCATATTTAGGTGACCGACCAGGGATTTGAACCCTGAACCGATTGATTAAGAGTCAATTGCTCTGCCAGTTGAGCTAGTCGGCCTTTGGGGCGAAATTATACCGCAAAAAGGGGTGATCACGATAACAAATCCACTGGTTCATTGGGAAACGCCGTGATACACGCCCATATCTGGCGGTGCGATGTAAGTCGGATTGGCAATCCGACCTTCCGCTGGCGGCGCGCCACGGTAAATCCCAGAGAGCCAATCCACTAATCCAGATATGGCTCGTACTCGGCGCGTGCCAGGCCCTGCTCGACGGCCTTTTCGGCTACCGCGCGCGCCACCGCCCGGTGAACTTTTTTATCGAGTGGGCTGGGCACAAGCTCACCCGATGGGGTCATGTCGGCGATGGTCTGCGCGGCGGCCAGATACATCTCGTGGGTGATGCGCTCCAATTGGGCGTTATCCTCAGCATAGACGGTGATCTCGCGCACCACGCTGCGATGGCCTTCTTTGATCAGGTTGATCTCGCCGACGTTACCGCCCTGCTCGGCAATCGCCGTGATCAGGTGCGCCAGTGTGCCGACCACTTGATCGTTCTGGACGCGCACGGTGCGCATGAGCTTTCTTTCCCAGGCCATAGATACCTCGAGATTACAGATTGATGTTGCTAACCACCAATTTGACTCATGACGCGATTGGTGGCGATCATGCCCTTGGCCAGCCCGTGGCCCCAGGGCTTGTTCCAAACAGCATCCAGGATCAGGGTGCGCAAATCGTCTTGTGTCGCGCCGGCGCGCAGCGGCCTGAGCAAGTCAATCTCGTACTCGCGCAGCAGGCACATCCGCAGCACACCGTCGGCAGTCAGGCGGGCGCGCGTACAAGAGGCGCAGAAGGGCGCGGACACTGATGAGATGAAGCCAATGTCGCCTTGCGCGCCGGGAATGTGGAAGACGCGCGCTTCGCCGTCCAGTTTTCCATCGTTAACCGGCTCGAGAGGCCCAAAGACCGCTTCGACCCGCGCCTGGGTCTGCGCAGCGGTGACCATCTGCGTGACCTGGAGCCTGGTCGCGCCGGCGAAGGGCATCATCTCGATGAAGCGCACCTGCCAGGGATGTTCGAGCGTCAGGCGCGCCAGCTCAACTACATCCTCTTCGTTGTAGCCCTTGACGACCACAGTGTTGAGTTTGACCGGCTTCAGACCGGCCTCTTCGGCTGCCAGGATGCCGTCCCAAACGTCTTCCAGGTCGCCCCAGCGCGTCAGGCGGCGGAATTTGGCCGGGTCCAGCGTATCAATGCTGACGTTGACGCGCTGCAGGCCAGCCTCGGCCAGGGATTGGGCCAGGCGCGGAAGCAGCGCGCCGTTGGTCGTCATGGAAACGGTGCGCACGCCCGGGGTGTGGGTGATGCCGCGCACCAGTTCGACTACGTTCGCCCGCACGGTCGGCTCGCCCCCCGTTAGGCGGATCTTGTCGAAGCCAAGCTCCGCAAAGAGACGCGTCAGGCGCAGGATTTCTTCATCCTGCATTAACGCCGCATTGGGCCGAAAGGTCATGTCTTCCGGCATACAATACAGGCAGCGTAAATTGCAATGGTCGGTGAGGCTGATGCGCAGGTAGTGGATACGTCGTCCGAAACGGTCGAGAGCCATAGATCCTCAAGTTTACCGGTAAAATGAAGGGCGTGGCCTGATTATGGTAGCTGGCAGTACAAGCTACCATTATAACCACTTTTCATTTCAGCACTTTCGATCTTGACATTCCCCCACCCGGCGCGTATACTCACCTCACAATTGAACGGGGAGCCTGTGTTTCAGGCTGAGAGGAGGCTAACAGCCTCGACCCGCAGAACCTGATCCGGATCATGCCGGCGGAGGGAACATAGCCTGAATCCAACCATCCTCCGCAAGCGAGGATTTTTGTTTAAGAGAGCATTCGGTAATTATCATCGCGCCCATCCCTCCTACCCCCCTTTCCTCCGGGAAGGGGGAAATAGGCGTAATTGGGGATTTGCGAGCGCGAAGCGCTCGCAAATCCCCAATTACGCCATCTTCTTCCCACCCCTTGGGGGGCAGGGCCGGGGGTGGGGGGAATTACCGAACGCTTTTGTTTACACAAGGGACACAAAAATGACGAAGGAATCCTTGTGCTCAAAACGAAAGCTGTTGTGTACTTTGTGCCCTTTGTGTTGAAAGAGTCTCTATGCCCGAACGCGCCATTATCTTTGCCAACGGTCACTTACCGGACCTCGAGCCTGCTCGCCATTTAATCCACCCCAATGATTTCCTCATCGCCGCGGATGGAGGCACACGCCACGCATTGGAGCTCGGCCTGTTACCTTCCATCGTCATCGGCGACCTGGACTCACTGACGCCAGACGATAGGCAACGGCTGGAAGGATCGGGCGTCGAAATCCGCCAATACCCGCCCGACAAGAACGAAACCGACCTCGAACTCGCCCTGCGTACCGCGCTCGAGGCAGGCTATCGCAGCATCGTCGTCCTCGCCGCGCTGGGCGGCCGCCTCGACCACACCCTCGGCAACCTGGTCCTGCTCACCGCGCTGTCGCTGGCGGAGGTGGATGTCCGTCTCGACGATGGGTTAGAGGAGGCCTTTTTCGTCCGCACGCAGGCCGATATCCAGGGATGCCCCGGTGATACGGTCTCTTTGATCCCCTGGGGCGGTCTGTCAGAGGGCGTGACAACCGAAGGCCTGCGCTGGCCTCTGCGCGGCGAGACGCTCCATCCCGATAAGACGCGCGGCGTCAGCAACGAGATGCTGGCTGAGATTGCAACCATCTCCCTGAAGTCCGGCCTTCTTCTTGTCATCCATCTCCGCCAAAATCGTCAATTGTAAATCGAAACGGAGGTTCCTATGAAACGCTTTTTCTTCCTCACAATTCTTGTCACTCTTGTGCTCGAGGCGTGCGCCCCTAAAGGCCCCGCCACGCTGACGGTTATGACCCACGACTCCTTCGCTGTCAGCGCGGACATGGTCACGGCCTTCGAGCAGGCCAACAACGTCAAAGTGACCTTCCTTAAGAGCGGGGATGCCGGCGCAGCCCTCAACAAGGCCATCCTCTCCAAAGACGCACCCCTTGCCGATGTCTTCTATGGTGTGGACAACACCTTCCTCTCGCGCGCCCTCGAAGCCGGCATCTATGAGTCTTATGCTTCGCCTTTGCTGGCGAACATCCCGACCGAATTCCAGTTCGACCCTCAGCACCGCGCCCTGCCGGTGGATTACGGCGATGTCTGCATCAACTACGATAAGGCCTACTTCACAGACCACAACCAGGCAGTCCCGCAATCACTGGAAGACTTGACCAGGCCTGAGTACAAGGGCCTGCTCGTCGTCGAGAACCCGGCTACTTCTTCACCCGGCCTTGCATTTTTGCTGGCAACAGTCAAGCACTTCAGCGCGGATGGCTACCTCGATTACTGGCGTTCGCTGCGCGCCAACGGCGTGGTGGTCGTGGATGGCTGGGAGACAGCCTACTACACCAATTTCAGCGCCTCCTCGGGACACGGTCCGCAGCCGATGGTGGTCTCGTATGCCTCCAGCCCGGCGGCAGAGGTTGTCTATGCTGAGACACCATTGACCGAATCCCCCACCGCCTCCATTCTCGGACCCGATACCTGCTTCCGCCAGATCGAATTCGTCGGCATTCTGGCCGGAACCAAGAACCGCGCCCTGGCCGAGAAGTTCGTGGACTTCATGCTGGGCGTGGCGTTCCAGGAGGATATGCCCCTGCAGATGTTCATGTCCCCTGTCAATCTCAATGCCAATCTGCCAGAGGCTTTTGTCAAATATGCCCCGGCAGCCGAGCAGCCAGCCACA
>JALHUM010000036.1 GCA_022865905.1 Anaerolineales bacterium
GAAGGCAGCCGAGGTCAGGGTCATGGCGCGCGCGGGAGAAAGTCTACCGCGCGCCGCTGTCACGTAGCTTTGCAGCGGCGAGGAGACGAAAGCCGTCAGACCATATAACAGCATCCCGATGACGAAAACCGGTAGGGTGCGCGCCAAGGCCATGACGCAAATGGCAACCAGGCCCGAGGTCCAGGCCGCCACGAGCAGGGGACGCCGCCCGACCCGGTCGGAGAGGTAGCCGGCCGGTATGTGGGTCACCATCATCGCCATCCCGAAGGCGCTGAATACGGTGGCGATGGTCATCGTGCTGGCGCCGAGTTGTTGCAGGTAGATCGGCTGGAAGAGCAAGAACATGCCCTCGCCCACGCCCCAGGCGAAGAGCGAGGCGGCGACCAGGAGCAGGTCAGCACTCATGCGGACTTCACGACCCGCTCGATGAAATCAGCCGCAGCTTTGAAAACGGTCTCCCGCGTCGGCTCCTCGGTGATGACATGCCCGCCACCCTCGACCCACAGCATTTGCTTATCCGAGCTGCCGAGGTGATCATGAATCATCTGCATACTATCCTTGACGACATAAGTATCGTCCCGCGAGTGGATGAGCAGCACCGGCGCGGTGACCTTCGACAGCGAGGCCTGCATCACGACCATCAACCGGGTCAATTCCCAGATCGAGCGCACAGGATTCTGAGGATAAGAGACATGCTGCCTGAAAGCCTCCTGGTCGAACCAGTCCGAGCCTGGGTCTTCCTTGCCCTTGGGCATATAGGGGAGAAACCAGGAGATCTGCTTGATCCAACGCAGGCGCGGGTCGTCGGGCAGTTTATACGGCGTGGACATGGTGACCACTCCCTGGACTGGAAACTGGGCCGCGAAAGTCAAGGACAGGATGCCGCCCATCGAAAGGCCGAGCATGAACACCCGATCCGTGCAGGTGCACAGCAGGTTGTAGCCATCCTCGATGGAGAGCAGCCAGTCGGTGTAGCGCGAGCGAATCATGTCTTCGGGCTTGGTCGCGTGGCCGGCCAGACGAATACCGAGCACGGTGAAGCCCTGTTGATTGAGGTACTCGCCCAGCCAGCGCATTTCCTTCGGCGCACCGGTGAAGCCGTGGATGACAATGCAGCCGGTGCGGGCACGAGCACCCTTACCAGAGAAGAAAAAGGGTTCAGCAGTTGGGATGATTTGGTTCATAGGAGAAAGGAGTGAGAGAAGTGAGGGAGAGTGGTGAGGATACGTGACGAGCATACTGATTATAATGCGGCGCGGCGATTCGCAACGGATTTCTGACAACTTATTTTCCATCATAGTTCGATCTCCAGCATTGGCAAGGCGCGGGTCTGGCCGTCCAGTTCGTAGACGCGCTCGCCGACCTTCCGCGCTCCCATGCGCGTGTAGAAGCCCAGCGCGTTCGGGTCGGATTCGATTTCGAGCTTCGCGATTCCCAATTCCCGGCAGCGGGACAGGGCGTGAGCGAACAGCCCCTCGCCGAGGCCCTTACCCATGAACTCTGGCAGCACCCACAGATGCTCCAAAATCGCCTTTGGCCTGGAAGGGATCAGCCCGTAAAAGGCAACCACCTCGCCGTCGAGCGCCGCAACGTAGACCTCGTTACGGGTGATGAAATCGGGCGTGATGGTCATGCCTGCCGTCCAGCGCGCCATCCAGCTCTCCGGGTAGCCCCAATGGCGCTTGGCGGCCAGGGCGATCTCGGTCAACCGCGCGGTGTCGTTGGGCGCAGCGCGTAAGTATTCGCAATGATCGGTCATAGCTGACTCTCAAAAGTGAAAAGGTTTCGAGGGGTCATCGTATGCAATTAAACCACGAAGCTCATCCATCGCGCGGGGAAAGATTCCACTCTTGTAATAGCACAGTTATTTGACATTTCTTATATAATTTGCGTAGTTGATCTAAGCCTGGTTATATGCCAAGCGCGGAAAGCCACATTGCAGCCCGCAGGCCAATTGTAACCACGAAAGAGGTCCGCGTATGCAAAAGGTCAAACTGGATTGCGAATCGTGCGGCGCTCCCCTCCAAGATGTGGACCGCGCCGGTTACTTCAAACGCCCTTATTGCGGCAGGTCGTACATTTTCAAGGAAGACTTGCGAACTGGCGGCGAGCAGCGAAAAAAGCGGTCATTGAAGGCGAAAACTAATCACCCCCCTGAAATTCCGGTAGATCGGCGAACTTCCCCCGTCAGCGAAGAATTGATCGAGAAGGTCAAAGCATTATTGGCCAATAAGATGAAAATCCATTCAATAAAACTATTCCGCGACGAAACAGGGGCAGGCCTCAAAGAGGCGAAAGATTTCGTGGAAAGCCTCGAAGAGAGAATGATGTGACAGCCATGCGTAACACGTCATCCGGTACGGTGCTCAGAATTCTTTACAGCGCTGCGCTACTGATCGCCAGCCTCGCCGGGGCCAGTCCCGCACTGGCGCGTCCGTCCACCAGCGGCTACGGGACAACGGTCACAGGGCCGCGCCCGCAAGAGGGGAATTTCATAGAGATAGCCGGTCAGCCGCTGCGCATCCTGGTCGGCTCGGATGGTAGTCTGCAGGTCTACCACCAAAAATATTCCCAGGGGGCCACGTATGGAACAGCTGGCAGCGGCTTCTTCCTCGCAGTCGGGCAAACGGTTTACGGCCCTTACTACATCCCCTTCACACCCCTCCGCCAGGAAGGACCGTTCGGCAGCGGTACATCCACCAACCCCTATCAGGTCGTCACGGAGGGGCAGATCAGCGCCAACGGCCTCGAATTGCAGATTGTCCAGACCATTTCCTACGTCAATGGGAATAACTACTTCCAACTCGAATGGGAGATCACAAATAAAGGTACTGGCACGAGCTGTTTCAAAGCCTACCACGCCGCCGATCTATATTTTGCCGACGATGACTACGGGATCGGTTATTACGAGTCCCAGAGCGGGGCGGTGGGCGGCTTCAACCAGGCGCGCGACTGGTTCATGGTTTTCACCCCAAGCCCGCGCGCCACGCATTACGAAGAAGCCTATTACTTGACCATCTGGGATCGCGTCAGCTCGGCGGCTGACCTCCAGGATACGATGGACATGAATTACATTGACAACGGCGCGGCGCTGCAATGGGACGCCTGCCTCCAGAGGGGACAATCCACGACCATCGGTGACCGGTGGAGCTTCGGCGAATCCGAGGCCGAAGTGATCCGCTCAGGTGAGACTATCGAGGAAGAGCAACCTGAAACGACGGCCGAGGGATTCCGCCAAACAGGCCCGCTGACTCCCGGGATCACTACCTATGTTCCCACCCCTCTCGATATCTCCACCGACCCAAAGGTGATCGGCGCGAATCTCCTCCTGGCGGCCATTGCCATGATCCTGTTCACGATTGCCTCCGAGATCCTCAATCGTACGCTTGCCAAGAACGAGGCTTTCCTGCAACGCCTGCTAAGGCCGTTGAAGTGGTTGCGCGACCTGGCAGAGCGCGCAAATATCGGAAAACGTCTGGGGCGGCCGGTCTGGTTCGAGTTGCTCAAGCTTATCCTGGTCACGCTGATCTATGGTTTCGTTTTCTCGCTGCTCGATCCCAGTTGGAAGCCCTTCAGTCTCACCGGCGTGTATCTATTCGTGATGATGGCGATCACCTACGGCATCGTCGGGCTGGCCGACGATATTGCCCAATGGGTAGCCGCCCGGCATTGGAAGCTGGCCTCCAGTTTGACCGTGCGTCCCGGTAACCTGCTCACCATCGTGGCCTCCACGACTTTTTCACGGGTCTTTGGCATCCTGCCTGGCATCATGTTCGGTATGCCGGAGGCGTTCGATCTTGACGAGGCGGCCCTGAAAAACCGGCGCACCGAAAATGCGCTGCTGCGCGTCGCCGCGGGGATTCTGTTCCTGCTCCTTTTCGCGGTCTGGCTGCCCACCGCGCTGACTGCGCTGATACTGCGAGGAAGCTGGCCGGAATTCTTATTAGTGCTCGTTGGCGGTTTGGAATCCTTCCTGCTGCTGATCTTCGCCGTTACCGTACAAAACATCTTCCTGCAAATGCTGGCCTTGCCGAATACATTCGGAAGGGCTCTTGCCCGCTGGAGCAAGCCAGTCTGGGCGATTGGTTTGTTGGCAACCACTTTTCTCTTCCTGCATACCTTACTAAATCCGCGCGGCGACCTGGCCGAAGCGTTGGTAGCTACCAACATGCTTGTTTTCCTGATCACAATTTTCCTGTTCCTGGCCTTTACAGTGTTTGTGTGGCTGTTCTTCCTGATCGTCAACGCCTTCACGCAAAAACCGGTCGTTCATGCGCCCGGTTATCTAGCCGCAGCTCCTGCAGCGAAAAAGTCAACCTTCTGGATTTGGTGTCTGTTGATCGTGATTGTCGCGCTTTGCCTGTGTTCGTTCGTGATCGCGGTCATCGTGGTCTTATCCCAGCCAGGGATTATTTCTACTGGTTAGGTGGCAGGCAATGGAAAGTTGATAACTCTCAAAGAAAGGAGTCGATCCATGTCACAAAGCAAGATTGTTTCCGAAGCAGCACCTGTCAAGTTGAGCTTGAAGTACAAGGTTGTATGGGGGATCGCCGCCTTGGGCACCTCGCTGATCTCCGGCATCTTCGCCGCCCTTCTGCCCATCTTCTACCAGGATTACCTGGGCGTACAGGCAAAGTGGATCGCGGCCGCTTCGGCCATTTATGCGATCTGGAACGCGATCAACGACCCGCTGTTTGGCTACATCACTGATAGCACCCGCTTCAAAAGCGGACGTCGCATCCCGTACATGCGCTTCACGGCCCCCTTCCTGGCCCTGACCTTCGTCTTGGTCTGGTTCGCGCCACCTCTGGCTGGGCAACAGGCCCTGTTCTGGTGGATGCTGGTCTCCATGATCCTGTACGATACTGCATACACCATGATCGGCCTGGTCTATTCGGCGCTTCTGCCCGAAGTGAGCGAGTCGGACGCCGAACGGAACGGCTTACAGATTTCGTCCTCGCTGTTTGGGCTGCTCGGCACTCTCCTGGGCTTCATCATCCCCGACATGTTCCGGCCCAAAGGCACAGAATCGCTTTCCTTCCTACCGCTGCAGATGTCCATGATCGTGGTGGCAGTGATCGGCGCGACGTTGATCGTCATCACTACGCTGGTGGTCAAGGAGCGGCCGGAATTCCATCTAGTGGACAAGCCGCTGCCGCTAGGCCAGCAGATCAAAGCCACGTTCACCAACAAGTCATTCCTGATACTCGTGGCGGCGAACTTTATGTCCATCCTGATGCAGTCGCTGATCATGGGCGCGCTCTTCTATGTGGCCGACTACGTGCTGCAGATCAATACCCTGATCCTGCTGGCGTGCCTGTTCATCCCGCTGGTCATCGGCGTGCCAACGACCAGCCTGATCCGCAGGCGGCTTGGCGTTGTCCGGGCGCAGCAGGTGCTGCTCGTGATCGCTGGCGTGGGGTTGATGCTCATCGTCGTCGTACCGAATCCGCTGATCCTCGTTTGCGTGGCGCTGGCTGGATTTGGCCTCTCTGGACCGCAGACTCTGACCAACGTGCTCTTTGCGGAGGTGGCGGATGAGGACGAACTGCGGTCAGGCGTCCGGCGAGAGGGCGCGTTCTTCGGCGTGAATGCCATGATCACCAAACCGGCGCAGTCCATCGCCCTGGCGCTGATGCCGTTCATCCTAGAAGCCACCCACTTCGTGACGCGTCAGCAAAATATGGGGCAGATCTACCTGAACCAGCCTGCCAGCGCCATCCTGGGCATCAAGATCGTGGCAGGCCTGATCCCTGGCGCGGTGTTGATCCTGGGCGCGATCATCCTGATCTGGTTCCCGCTCAGGGGCGCACACCTGGAAGAGGTGCAAAAGGATGTCCTGGAACTCCACGCCAGGAAACGGGCGCAACTGGAGGGATAGTAATTGATAAGAGAAGGAACCCGTTTTCTCGGAGAAAACAGGTTCCTGGCAACCTTGGTTTTGTGTTAGGTATTGAGCGGCAACTCCGCCTCGATCATGCCGGTTTCCGGATTGGTTTGCATGGAGAAACCAAGCCCCTCACACAGTTTTTGCATGGCGCTATTTTCGGGGGACATGGTCGCCAGGAGACGCTTGATCTTCTCAGCGCGGCCGATGTGGATGAGCCGCTCCAGCAGCTCGCCGCCAATGCCCTGACCCTGGAACTGGTCGCTGACCAGCATGGTGACGCGCCCCTCATTCTCTTCACCGTGCAACTTGCTCATCCGGCCCATTGCAAAAATCTGCCGGTCGCCCTTTTGCGTTTCACCCTCGACGACTAGCGCGATCTCGCGGTCGTAATCGTTATGACAGATGCGCGCCATGCGTTCGTGCGTGACGCGCTGGCTGAGCATCATCGGCGACAGGTAACGCAGGTATACGCTCCGGTCAGAGAGCGCCTCGTGGAAATGGATGACCAACGGCTCGTCCTCGGCGCGGATCGGGCGGATTGTCGCTTTGCGCCCATTCTTCATCGTCCATGCGGATACATACTGGCTCGGGTAAGGGCGGATGGCGATCTTGGGCATGTCGGCTTCGATCATCTCTGAGCCATACAGCACTACGCGCGCATCCAACGCCAGCAACCCCTCGTGCGAGGCAATCAGCGGGTTGATATCCAATTCCTTGATACAGCACTGTTCCACGATCAACTGGCTGAAACGGACGAGCAGGATTTCCAGGGCTTCCAGATCCACCGGCGGGCGCCCGCGCACACCCTGCAGGGCTATAAAGATACGTGTCCGCTCGATCAGGCGGCGAGCCAGGGTGGTGTTGAGCGGCGGCAAGCCCAGGGCGCGGTCTCTGTAGACTTCAACCAGTTGCCCACCCATGCCGAACAACAGCACCGGCCCGAACTGCGGGTCAACGCTGCTGCCCAGGATCAATTCGTAGCCTTCCATGCGGATCATCGGCTGGACGGTGACGCCTAGGAAATGTTCCGCACCGGCTTTTTCCGTCACCGAAGCGCGGATTCTCTCATATGCGGCTTTGACCTGCGCCGCGTCTTCGAGATTCAACTGCACGCCGCCCACGTCGGTCTTGTGAGTGATCGTCTTCGAGTGCAGTTTGAGCACCACAGGATACCCAACCTGGTCCGCCAGCCGAACAGCCTCTTCTGAGCTGACAGCGATGTGCGTGGGCACGGTCGGGATGCCGTAGGCGGCCAGTAGTGATTTGGACTCGGCCTCGGTCAGGATGGTGCGCCCGGTCTGGCGAGCGGACTTCAGGATGCCTTTGGCCTTGTCGCGGTCAGGCCCTGTGCCGTCCGTGTCTTCCGGCAGGCTGGGAGTCTCGTACAGCGTGCGCAGGTTGTAGGTGTACTGCCACATGTAAACAAAGGTTTGCGCAGCTGTATCCGGGTAAGCAAAGGTGGGGATGTTCGCCCGACTTAGGATCGCTTCGCCCGCGGCCACATCCTCGCCGCCCATCCAGGAGGCCAGGACAGGTTTTTTATAAGCCTGGCCATAAGGCTTTAGAGCCTCTGCGGTGGCGGTGGGATCGGTCATCGCCTGGGGCGTCAGGATGACCAGCAAGCCATCGCTGTTGACATCCTGGGCGGTGATCTCCAGCGACCTTGCGTAACGCTCCGGGCTGGCGTCTCCGAGAATGTCCACCGGGTTGTTGTGGCTCCACTGCGGCGGCAGGATCGCGTTGAGCGCTTCCATCGTTTCGACCGAGAGTTCGGCCGGCTGGCCGCCGCTGGAAATGAGCACGTCGGTCGCCAGCACGCCGGGACCGCCGGCATTGGTCAGGATGGTCAGGCGCGGACCCTGGGGGCGCGGCTGCTTGGCCAGCACCTCGGCAACCGAGAACACGTCGCTGATGGAGTTGACGCGCAGCACACCGCAGCGCCGGAAGGCAGCATCCAGCACCTCGTCGGAGCCGGTCAGGGAGCCGGTATGCGAAGCGGCCGCCCGCGCCGCGCCCTCCGTCCGTCCGGGCTTGATGACGATGATCGGCTTGGCCAGCGCCACCTCGCGCGCTGCGGACATGAAAGCGCGCGCGTCGCCGATGGTCTCCATGTAGATGACGATGCTGTCCGTGTTGGGGTCGTCACCGAGATAGTCGATGACGTCGCCCCAGCCGACGTCCAGCATCGACCCGAGGCTCACGATCGAGCTGAAGCCGACGTCCTCGCGCGCGGCCCAGTCCAGGATCGCGGTCAGCAGGGCGCCCGACTGGCTGATGAAGCCGACGCGCCCGGGGTTCGCGATGCCCGCGGCGAACGTGGCATTCATGCGATCGATCGGGTTCATGACGCCGAGGCAGTTCGGTCC
>JALHUM010000348.1 GCA_022865905.1 Anaerolineales bacterium
GGCCTTCATCTACGTAGGGATTTTCAAACAAGCCGAGTTCGAATTTCTTTTGCAAGTGACGGCAGACAGCGGTATCCACATATTCCATGTCAATCTCGCCCGCTTCAAGGGCAGCTTTGAGCGGATCACCGTAGCAGTTGCGGGTGGGAAGTTCCACGTCTATCCCGGCGCGGAGGGCCAAGGCGGCCGCTTCCTTTCGATCAATGGCCATGGCATGGTAGGAGTGGATCATCTGGATGGATTCGTAGTCCTCAACCACCAGCCCATCGAAACCTAACTGGTCGCGCAGGATTTCGGTCAGGAGACGGCGCGAGGCAGCCACCACCTCCCCGTCCAGTTCGGGGTAGGCATTCATCACGGTATGCAGACCGGCTTCACGGATGGCAGCCTGAAATGGCATCAGGTAGATATCCCACAGGTCATGCAGGCCGAGGCGGACCGGAGCACAATTCTGACCGCCCTGGGAAAAACCATAACCGACAAAATGCTTGCCGGTGGCCATCACCCCACCCTCTTTCAGGCCGCTGCCCTGCAACCCGCGGATATACGCCATCCCGAATTGGCTGACTAAGGTTGGATCCTCGCCAAAGGTTTCCTCCACGCGGCCCCAGCGGGGATCACGCGCCACATCGAGCATCGGGGCGAGTCCCTCATGCGCGCCGACCGATCGCAACTGGTGGCGAATCTCGGTCGTCATCCGTTCGGCGAGTTCCGGCATCCAGGTGGATGCCAAGCCGATGATCTGCGGATAGGCCGTACCACCCAGACCCATGTAGCCAGAACAGCATTCCTCGTGCATGATGGCAGGGATTCCCAAGCGCGTCTCTTTGACGAGATACTCCTGCAGTGCGTTGTTGAAGCGGGCCACGGCAACCGGTTCAAGGGTGCTACCTCCGGCGGTTCGCGTAATCTGGCCGATTCCGTCGGGAAGCAGTTGTTCCGCCTTAACGCGAGAAAACGCCAATCCATCCTGGACCTCGTGCATCTGGCAAGAAACCAGTTGGGCCAGTTTTTCATCCAATGTCATCTGGTCGAGCAAATCGGCAACGCGTTTTGAGACAGAAAGAATTGTGTCGTGAGATAACATTAGCGTGCTCCCAGGAGCAGGTCAATGGTCAGTTGGTCGAGTCGCTCGTACTTCAGGCCGCGGTTGGCGATGGCAGCCCGATCGAAGGATTGGGCCTTGAGGGCTATGGCCTTCTCGGCACTGTACTTTCCAAAGTAAGTCGCCATGCTGCCATCGTCGGCGTTGATCTCAGCCAGCAGCGCCTGGATTTCCTCATCGGCACTGAACTGCGCGGCCTTTTCTTTGAGGATGAGGTAGGTACGCATGCAACCACGCGCAAAGTCTTTCACGCCTTCATAATCTTCGGTCCGATAGGCATGGGCGTCGAAGTGACGCGAGCCGGCATAGCCGACATCCTCGAGGAACTTCACCAGGAAGAAAGCCGCCTTGAGGTCACGCGAGCCGAAGCGCAGGTCTTGGTCATACCGGCCCGGGTACTGGTCGTTCAGGTCGATGTGGAATAGTTTGCCGGCTTCCCAGGCCTGCGCCACACCGTGCATGAAGTTGATGCCGGCCATGTGCTCGTGGGCCACTTCCGGGTTGACCCCAACCATTTCGGGATGGTCGAGGGTGGCGATGAAAGCCAGCATGTGTCCGGTGGTCGGGTTGTAGATGTCGGCGCGCGGCTCGTTGGGCTTGGCTTCCAGGGCAAACTTCAAATCGTATTTCTTATCCAGCGCGTACTCGCATAGGAAGTTCATCGCTTCCCGGTTGCGCTTGATGGCATCTACCGGGTTTTTACTGGCGTCGGTCTCAGTGCCTTCCCGTCCGCCCCAGAAGACGTAGATCTTCGCACCCAATTCCACGCCTAGGTCGATAGCGTTCATCGTCTTCTGCAGGGCGTAGGCGCGTACTTTCGGATCATTCGCCGTGAACGCGCCGTCCTTGAAAACAGGATCACCAAATAAGTTGGTGGTCGCCATCGGGACGACTAAGCCGGTATCGCTGAGCGCTTTCCTGAACTCCTTCAGGATCTGATCGCGTTCGGTCGGGGTGGCGTCGATCGGAATCAGGTCATTGTCATGGAAGTTGACGCCGTACGCGCCGACTTCGCCGAGCAGGCGCACCAGTTCGGCGGGACTCTTCGGCTCGCGCACCGGCCCCCCGAACGGGTCGCGGCCAGTGTTACCGACCGTCCACAGGCCGAAGGTGAATTTGTGCTCGGGTTGAGGGGTATAGTTATCACTCATATATAACTCCTTTTATAAGATTGCCTTGCTTTTTGAACCC
>JALHUM010000349.1 GCA_022865905.1 Anaerolineales bacterium
ATACTTTGTACGTTTTCGATTACAACGGCCTGACGGTAGCGCACATGGGCGACTTACGCCAGGTGCCGACCCAGGCCGAAGTCGAAGCCCTGGGGACGGTGAATGTCGTCTTGATCCCGGTGGGTGGCGGCGGTGGCTTGAACGCGGCCAAGGCAGCGGAGGTCGTCAGCCTGTTGGAGCCGAATATCGTCATCCCGATGCACTACGCGACCAAAGGCACCCAGCTTACGCTCGACTCGTTGGATAAGTTCTTGAAGGAGATGGGCTTGCATGGTCACGACGAGAGCCTGCCGGCTTTGAAAGTCAGCAAGTCTGGCCTGCCGGACGAGACGAAGGTGGTTGTGCTGGAATACCAGCATGGTTATGGTAGCCAAGAACGCTACCATGATGGTGGCCAGGGCTACCATAGGGGTTAAATAGCTATGCCTGTCAAACTGGTCATGACTTGGGATATCGCGCCCGAACGCGAACAGGAATACTTCGAGTTCGTTATCGGGGAATTCGTCTCGGGCGTTCAACATCTCGGATTCGAGCCTGTCGAGGCCTGGGCGACCTTGTACGGTGATTACCCACAGATCCAGGTTGGGATGCTGGCGCCTGATCTTCCGAATGCACAGCGCATCCTGCGCTCGGATGGCTGGGAACAGTTGCAGGAGAAGTTGTTCACCTTCGTCAAGAATTTCTCGTGTAAGGTTGTGCCGGCGCGCAAAGGTTTCCAGTTCTAGAAAACGGTCATAACTCAACAGGTACCGGGAACTGATTACTGATTACTGGTAACTGGTTACTTTTTTGTAAGCATGATCCCCCTTTCAGACAATCTTCTTCGCTGGTACAGCACCCACGCTCGCGCCTTGCCCTGGCGCGACCATCCGAATCCGTATGCGGTCTGGGTTGCGGAGATCATGCTCCAGCAGACGCGGGTCGAGACCGTCATCCCATACTTCGAACGCTGGATGCGGCGTTTCTCGACCGTCCATGATCTGGCCGCGGCCTCTGAGCAGGAGGTGCTCACGGTCTGGGAAGGGCTGGGTTATTACAGCCGGGCGCGCAACCTGCATCGTGCAGCACAGATCGTGGTGTGTGAGCATGGCGGTGAATTGCCAAGTGACATCCCAACCCTGCGCCGCCTGCCGGGGATCGGGCGTTATACGGCCGGAGCCATCGCCTCGATTGCCTATGGTTTGGATGAGCCGACCTTAGACGGGAACCTGCGACGTGTCTTTGCCCGCCTTTTTGATGTTCATGAGCCAGCCGACCTGTCCGTGGGAGAAAAAATCCTTTGGAAACTAGCCGCCGAGCACCTGCCTCACGGCCGCGCCGGAGACTACAACCAGGCTATCATGGACCTGGGTGCGACGGTCTGCACTCCGCATGCGCCGGATTGTGCGGCATGTCCGCTCAGTGGACTGTGCCTGGCGTACGCGCTTGGCGTCCGGGAAGAAAGGCCGGTGTTGAAGCCGAAGCCTGCAACGCCCCATCACACCGTCACGGCGGCAATTATCGAGAGGGATGGCAAATACCTGCTGGCTCGCCGTCCGCAAAAGGGGCTGCTGGGCGGGTTGTGGGAGTTCCCTGGTGGCAAGGTGGAGGCGGGCGAGTCGCTGGAGTCCGCCCTTCACCGCGAAATCCACGCGGAGCTTGGCATGGCTATCCGCGTCGGCGCACCTTTTGGTATCTACCGACACGCTTATACCCATTTTCGCTTTACGCTGCACGCCTTTTTGTGCTATCCTAATGGCGACGAACCGCGTGCCCTGGAAGCTGGCGAGCTGAGTTGGGTCTCGCCGTCTGAATTGTCCGCGTATCCGATGGGCAAGGTTGATCGCCAGATCGCCCGGAGATTAGCCACAGATACCCTGACGGGCACACGTAAAAACAGATAAACACGGATGGGCGATAAAAAATCTGCGTTCATATGTAGTGAACTATGACCGAAGAAGAATATTCACAAGAACGCAAGCGCATGGTAGTCGAGCAGATTGCCAGCCGCGGCCTGCGTGACCCGCGCCTGCTGGCCGTTATGGAAGCCGTGCCGCGTCACCGCTTCGTGCCTCTCGACCACCTGAACTGGGCGTATGCGGACGGTCCTCTGCCCATCGGCTTTGGGCAGACAATCTCCCAGCCCTATATTGTCGCTTTCATGACCGACGCGCTGCATCTGATCGGTTCGGAACGCGTGCTGGAAGTGGGCACCGGTTCAGGTTACCAGGCCGCGATATTGGGGCAATTGGCGGCAGAAGTGCACACGATTGAGTTCATCCCAGAGCTGTCCGCGCAGGCTGAAAAAGTATTGCAGGAGCTGGGTTTTACAAACATCCACATCCACAGCGGGGATGGTTCACTGGGCTGGCTGGAGGCCGCCCCCTATGATAGCATTCTGGTGGCGGCAGCCGCGCCGCGCCTGCCTCAGCCATTGATGGATCAACTGGCCGAGGGCGGGCGGATCATCCTACCGGTGGGGAGCCGGGGCTTTCAGCAATTGGAAATCTGGGAACGAAGGGGGAAGAAATTCAAGCACGAGGCCAGCATCCCAGTGGCGTTCGTGCCTCTGCGCGGCGAACATGGTTGGAGGTAAATATCACGGCGAAAGCGCAAGGTTTCTGAATGCTCCCGCC
>JALHUM010000350.1 GCA_022865905.1 Anaerolineales bacterium
AGGGAGGAAAAATTATGGGTTTCTACGAAAGCCTCAACGAAGAAAAATACGACCGCCAGTATAAAGACAAAACCCTGGTGCGGCGCATTATCGCCCTGTTCGCCCCCCAGCGTGGCAAAATGAACACGGTGGTCATCTTGACCATCCTGATGTCGGTCATTGCCGCCGCGCAACCGATCGTCGTCAGCAAGGCGTTGGATTACGTCAAAGGCAACCTCACCCTGACTACGATTGCCCTCATCACCAGCGCGGTGTTCCTCATCGGCGCAGTGGACTGGGGCATCAACTGGGTACGGCGCAGAATCACCGTGCGGGCTGTGGGCGACGTGGTGCTCGACCTGCGTACGCGCGCCTTCCGCGCCGCTGCCGAACACGACCTCTCGTTCTACGACCAGTTCTCCTCCGGGCGCATCGTCTCGCGCATCAACTCGGATACCAACGACCTCGCCAACCTGGTGGTCATCGTCACCGATGTGGCGGCTCAAATCTTCCAGGCCATCGTGCTCGGCGTGGTCATCGTCCGCACCGAGTGGCACCTGGCCCTGCTGCTGTTCGCCTCCATGCCGTTCGTGCTGGTTGCCGCCCTGGGCTTTCGCAGCCTGGCCCGCCGCTCCACCAAGCGCGGCATGCAGGCCATGGCGGATGTCAATGCGGCCATCAAGGAGACCGTCAGCGGCATCGCCATCGCCAAGAACTTCCGCCAGGAAGAGAGCATCTTCGGCACCTTCAACCACGCCAACCTGACTTCCTACAAGGTCAACGTGACGCGCGGCCTGGTGCTGACCCTCATCTGGCCCACGCTCAACGCCCTGAGCGGCATCTTCACATCCATTCTGGTCTACGCGGGCGGGATGACCGCCGCGCAAGGCGGCGTGACAGTGGGCGCCTGGTACCTGTTCATCCTGAGCCTGGGCCGCTTCTTCGACCCCATGATGAACCTCTCAGCCTTCTGGTCGAACATCCAGTCTGGCCTCTCGGCCTCCGAGCGCGTATTCGCCCTGATGGACGCCGAGCCGAACGTTGTTCAGACTGTCGAACGGGACGTGCAGCCACTGCGCGGGGAGATCCGCTTCGAGAACGTCTCGTTCCGCTATGCGGACAATGAGCCTGTCCTGACCGACTTCAGCCTGACCATCCGCCCCGGCGAGAATCTTGCCATCGTCGGTCACACCGGCGCGGGCAAGTCCTCGCTGGCAAAGCTGATCGCGCGCTTCTACGAGTTCCAACAGGGAGACATCCGGATTGATGGCGTGGACATCCGCACGCTGGACTTGCAGCAGTACCGGCGGCAGTTGGGTATCGTCTCGCAGGTGCCGTTCCTGTTCTCCGGCACGGTGGCGGACAATATTCGTTATGCAGCGCCGGAAGCCACCGAGATCGAAATTCTCACATTGGCGCGGCGCATCGGCGACGGCGATTGGCTGGAGACCCTGCCCGACGGTTTGGAGACAGTGGTCGGCGAGCGCGGCGCGATGCTCTCGATGGGACAACGGCAACTGGTGGCGCTGCTGCGCGTGCTGGTGCAAAAGCCTGCCATCTTCGTCCTGGACGAGGCCACTGCCAGCATTGACCCGTTCACCGAGTGGCAGATCCAGCAGGCGCTGAATCTGATCCTGGCCGAAGCGACCAGCATCCTGATCGCCCACCGCCTGTCCACGGTCAAGGCGGCAGATCGGATCATCGTTATCGAGAAGGGGAAGATCATCGAGGAAGGGGACCACGACGGGCTGCTCTTGAAGGGCGGTCACTACGCCACGCTGTACAACACCTACTTCCGCCACCAGTCCCTGGCGTACGTGGAGCAGGTCAGGGAGTTGGTGGAGACGTTGAAAAGTTGAAAGTTGGTTGTATAATAATAAAGTTGAAGTAACCAATCGCTATTCGTCGCGAGGAAAATCCTATGTCCATACCCAGTATTATAAAGGCGCAACCGCTGAATGATTACAAAATCCGCCTGGAATTTGCCGATGGCGTTACTGGCGAAGTTGACCTTTCCCACCTGGTTGGAAAAGGTGTGTTCGCGCGCTGGAACAATTACGAGAATTTCAAGAAGATTTCTTTCGAAGGGGGGAGATGGCTTGCGTGGTCAGATGATATTGATATTGACGCCGATACCCTCTACATGAAGCTGACCGGAAAAACTCCGGATGAGCTTTTCCCCATCCTCAAGCAAGACCTTGCTTATGCCTGAGATTAGCCGCTTTTACGGCATCGTCATCCGCATGTTTTACGATGATCACAATCCGCCTCATTTCCATGCGCTGTATGGCGATGAGGAAGCGTGGGTCAACATCAACACGCTGGCAGTGTTTCATGGCAGTCTCCCCTCGCGCGCATTAGGTCTGATGATTGAATGGGCATCCATGCATCAGGATGAACTCCGTCACGATTGGGAACTTGCCAGAAAACAGCAAAAACCCGAAAAGATTGAGCCCCTGAAATAAAAAGGTGAGGGAGCGGGTGGAAGGAGATTGATGGCAAGTCCCCGGAATTTCGAAAGTGCCGGGGACTTGGTTTAGAGAAGCAGGTGATGAACTGATTCAAGGTTTTCCATCTGGAATGTCACCCTGAGCCGAAGCCCTGAGCGTAGCGAAGGGGCGAGCGAAGGGTCTCCCGCCCTGCGGGCGGAGATTCTTCGCCCCTTCGGGGCTCAGAATGACATATGAGAGTAGTTTCTTAATTACCTTGAATCACTTCTATTGGGATAAAGAATCCATTATATGCCCCTATCTATTAGGGTCAAACCGGGAGAATTTGTGAGCGTGGAGAGGCTCGAACTCTCAACAAATGGCTTAAAAGGACAACTTGTAAAAAACGCTGTTGGCAACCAAGGACTTACTGTTTTATGCAAATCCATTGGATGGGTAGAAAGAAAAGGCTCTTGGTTGCCTTTGGTTACTTTTTTTAAAGTCCAGTCAACACTTAGACGACCAATGGATTTGCTTCACATCGATAAGCTGCAATATATCAAATAATTTCGTCATGATTATTTTACTACATATGACTCTTAGTGATAAGTTGGTTCCGGATTATCCTGTAGATCATCTCTAATTCTATGTAAAAATCGACATGGAGAGTTATCAGCCCCAAATATAAGAGTTGTTTTATAAGTGTTATCTATGAGGCTTACAGGTTGGTAAAACGTGCATTTTATTCTATTTGATGAAACAAAAGTGCCTCAACTATCCATATCTTTTATGCTTTGATAGCCCTTTTGCACCACAGTTGTACCCGAAACAGGAAAGGCGGCTCATAATCGCTTGGTCATTGGTTCCCCCTTCGGGGACGCACGCGGCGAATCCAACAAGGCCCACAGATAAAAGACCTCCTGATTGTTACTTTAGTCAGGAGGTCTTATTTATAACGAGAATATCGGTATTCTTATTAACATCTAAGGCCTGGAGTATTCACCCACGAAATTGGCTAGAGATGTATCAGAATCCATAACCACCTGGTGTGCCTTGACTTTTAATTGTCGTTGAGTTAAACAGGGATTTTTTGGAACAATAAACTAATTAAAGAGATTATGTAACACAGAGTAATAATCACAAAGGCTGACAACATTCCGTATTGGAGACCTGGATACAGGGAACCTTGTGGGTAAATCACCTGAAATGATATCCTCGTCAGCCACAATATACAGGTTGCAGAGAGCATAACTATGATTGAATACCTATTTGACTTGTCTCCATAAATCAACAGTATGTTTACTATGCCAAACAATACCAGAGACAAAGAAAAGAACGCATTAATTGCCCGGACAGCGGCCACCAACTCCGTTGCATTGATGTCAATATAGGAATACCACTTCCAGGCTTTGGGCACGAAAAAGTGCCATATTCCAAAACCAATGGAAGCGCTGCTGCCAAATATCACTAATATCTTAACAAGCAGATTCATGGTCAACCCTCCTGGTAATTCATGAGTAATCAGCCAACGGGATGGCTGAAGTTGTCCCCGAAGGGGACAACTTCAGCGGCGGGGTTCTCTTTGGGGCACAGTCTGGTAAGACTCGTTTGCATTGGGATATTTCGCATCGAAAAACTGTCAACCTGATTTTGTAGGTGCCAATCAAACTTGAACCATGCCAATATTAGTGATGGATCGTTACCCTTCAACCTCGATGCGATCCACCAGGATCTGCGAGCCGTTGTAGTCAGGCACATTACTCA
>JALHUM010000351.1 GCA_022865905.1 Anaerolineales bacterium
ATAAGCCCAGCGCGGGTAGAAGAAATTATACCGGAGGTCGCTATTCTTTCCAGTGCTGATCAGCATCGGCTCATTGATAATCAGGATCGGTGTCTCGCCAGCGGCGTGAACGCCAGCCTCAATTACCTCGAAAGCTAGCCTAGTTTCGTCCAATTTCGGAGGCTGTTGATCGTGAAAGCTCACATCGGTATCGAAATCGGTTTGGGCACGTTGGTAGTCCGCCGGGTAGACCTGATCCACGCCGGTGGCCGCCCATAGGAAGCCGAACAGTTGCAGGCGCGCCAGGTCGGCCAAGTCGCGCTGCTGACCGAGAATCGTATCATCCCAGAACGCAGGCTTTCGCAAAGCCGGATCATCCGCGTCGAAGGGGAGATTGTAGGCTTGAATCAAGGCCTGTATACGAGAGGCGTTGTGGGATACGATCGGCGAGGAGAGCTGCTTATCGGTAGGGAAAGCTTCCAGGGTCAGCGGCCAGACTACCAGGTCCGGCTGGTAGCGCATGGCTTCGGCGAGAATCATCAAGTCTTTGGTAAGAGAGATAGTGGGATATCCGAGGTTATGGACGCGGACCGTACGCCCGTCACAGGCAGTGAGGCGCGCCTCGTCAAGAATACCTGCAAGCGTTTCTTCCGGTTGGAGCAGCGTCCCCCAGATGGAGGAATCGCCGATCAGAACAACACGATATTCGTCAACTGGCTTCAGCCCAGCAGCAATCTCGTGCGAGGCGAACATAGCGTCCAGGTTGAAGAGACTCAGGTTGTACGCCTGGGCCGGATTCTCGCCAAAAGGAAAACGCAAGCGGCCAGGGAACAAGGTATTGTAAGCAGAAATCTTGCCCAGCCCGGCTGGATTCCAGGCTGCAAAGAGCAGATTGAGCACAACAAATAACAACAGTGCTTTCAAGAGAACGTTTCGGAAAAACCGCCAATCCATACTCAAATCCCTTATTTACCCGGATCGTAAACTGCCTTCAGCTCTCGCCAGATGGCATCCAGCGTACTTAGCGCAACGAAATTGCGCACATCCCACGCATCGGGTGTCAGATAGATGTCGTTGCATTCCGGGTCCAAGCTATGATTGAGCAAGTGATCCACCGCGGCCCAAAAATTCCACAATCTTGCGTCAATGTCAAGCTCGGAATGTTCGAAAGACGCTTTCGTTTTCAAAGTGCGATGCTTTCCATCACATGGTTGCCAAGTGGTTCATCGATAACCACAATCTTGCCATGAAACAACTCGCATCTCTTGCCTTGTGACCACTAACTTTCTGTAAAACTGTCAAGTCGCTAGTTTTTAACGCCAGTATAGATTGGTGATATAAAAATAATCACTGCTTATCATGATACCCTGGTCGTAGAGGGTTAATTTTTCCCCGGCATCTAGATTGGTTTGGAAAATGCTAATCGAATATTGATTATCCTGGGTCTCATCGGTGAGGAAAAACAAAATCTTGTTTCCTTGAGGTGCCCATACCATTCGCGGATTAAGTGAGCCACTGATCCCGTTAATGCTACCGAAGTCATATAAAATACCTGTATTTATATCTATCATGTAAGTTTGAATGCGTAGAGACTCTTCATAGTACGCACTGTACACATCGTAGATGATGAAAAGTTTATTGTTTTCCGGTGAGAAGGCATATTCATGCACGTCAGGATACACCATAAAACCGCCTTCTTCTGGGAAGTAGAATACGCGGCGGCTGCTGATGCCACGCTCTGTCTCTTCAAGTAGAATATAGCTGATGTGGTAATAATTATATCTGGTCGCAGCGGCCGGATTCAGAAAGCCTACCAACTTACCGTTAGGAGAGAAAACCAGCCGCGAATATGAATCCAGGCGAGTAGCAGATTGATCTGAGTTGAGACGGTAAACCCCGCTGGATTGGCAAGAATCCTTGGATGTGCAAGAGCCACTTTCAAAATAACGTTCTTCATCACGCGTGGATGGAAAAAGATTGAATGCCCCGCCTGTTTCGGTTTGAAAGGAATTGTTTTGATCTATGAGTATGATTGCACTGTCATCACTGTTCCAATAAGCACCTTGTTTACCTAATGAGAAGAACGAATCGCTGACCAGGTTCGCTGAAGCATTCGCTAGGTTGATTTCATAAAGGCGGTTGGTCGTGTTCACCAGCAGTCGTTTGCCATCCTCGCTGACGTCCTGCAGGTCATTGTCTTCGTCAAGCACCGAGGTCAGGGTCTGGGTACTGTAATTGTATGCAAGAACTCCCTGAGAAGTTACTACTCCATCTTGAGAACTGGCAGTAGCAAAAAAGATACAGCCTCCATCACAATCAGGCACTGTAACCAGCGGACTGGGCTGGGAGATGGGAGTAGTTTGCAGCGTGGGTGTGGCTGTAGAATTGCCCAGATCGTCATTACCATTGTTAGTGCTGCTGCTGACACCAGATTCGACTGCTTTCCAAACTGTATACAAGGTTCGAAGGGCCAGGATATTCTTAAGGTCATAGCCCTCCTGGCTTAGGTGGAATCCTTCACGGGCGGGGTCGATTCCATAATTATCCAGGTATTGGGCAGCTCGCCAGAAATTGATCACCGGTACATCATAATCACGCGCGACTCGCATGATAGCTGGATTGATGACATGAGTGCGGCTTCTTAATTCAGAAGAATCGGCCTTAGTGAGCAAAATGGGGACAGTACCACGTTCAATCACATAATCCAGAATTTTGCGAAGGTAAATCTCGTATCGATCCACAGTATTCGGGTCGAGCCAGGTTTCCAAAGTGATAAGCACAAAGGCTGGGTTGTGCAGATGGTATTCACAGGTTAACGGGGTTTCACCGGGTATGCAAAAATGTGGGTCAGCCTGAATGGGAGACAGGATAGAGGCAGCTGTAAATCCGCCTCGTACAGCCATACCCTGGCGAACAAATGAACCTTTGAATTGGCTAATGGCATTCCAAAGATTACTTTCCGCGCTGTCAGGTTCTAACTCGCCACGCTCGAAAGGTCCCATAAAAACAAAGGGAATTGCCTGGCAGTCGCCAATAACGGAGAAGTTGTGAGGGTTACGGCCCTGAGCCTGACCATCCTGGTAAATTTGAAGTACGCGTTGACTCACAAGGGGCATAATGGGAACATCACGCCAGGCGATTTCCAGCGGTTCTTGATTTTCGGTAACTGCAGTCGTTTGTGGTGTCAATTGTTGCGTGATCACCACATTCGGGATTGGTGATGGATTATTGATTGGGGGTAATTGACTGCTAGATGTACTTACAGGTAGCAGTGATGGTACCGGCGATGCGGTAATTAATTCAGGGACACCGGATAAAGACTCCTGATGATCGTTGTTTTTAGGTGTGCAAGCCGGCAACAATGTAATAACAATTGAAATCACTAAGAAGTGAAATTTCAAGTCCAATAATCGCATTTACGGAGACCTCTTCTGATGGATAAGTCAAACAAACTTCGTACAATATAGGGACGGCGAAGCGGAAATTCTTATAACCAAACGAACAAGAACAGTAGCAATCGCTTCAAGCTTACACAGCTTGCAAGGATCGCCCTACCCGGATGCACTATCGGTCAGTTATGGCCAAGACCGTTCAATACGTACATATGATGCAAATGTCCATGAGTGTCCAGATGGTATTTAGGCTTGATCGCACGTCACCCATATAGAGCCAGCGATCATGAAACAGTGGCATCTACGCCATATATAGGTGCATATTTTACCTCATTACATATTCACTCCAAACTATCAAGACTGCCAGGGGCAATATGTACTTTCAAGGGCTATCTATAAAAATCAACTAAAAAATGCCTTTTCGAAACAGTATCACGCCATTCCAAGGAGTTTAAGTAAAACCTGCCATGATAAACCCGGGGTAGGCAGAGCAAACCAGACCCATCCTAGAGCAACATACTGGAACGTCAAAATAATAGAAAGCGCTGTAAGTAAAAAGTTGAGTCCTTTACAATTCTCCAATCCGGCCAAGCGTGGACGGAGAAACTCGGACCAGCGATTTTGCAGAAAAAGTCCCACCCCGTGCCACAGTCCCCACAATATGAAATTCCAGGTGACTCCGTGCCAGAGGCCGATCAGCAACATTGTGCCAAGCTGGGTGATAAAGATGATCAAAGGAATCGGCAAGCGGTGTCTGCCAGAGCGTAAAAAACGGGTAACCGGGTTGAAGAAATATGACCGGAACCATTGCGTGAGGGTCATGTGCCAACTGTTCCAAAACTGCGTCAGGTTAGGCTTGAGATATGGGTTTGCAAAGTTCTCCGGCAAACGAAAACCAAGGAAGCCGCCAATACCGATAGCAATATCCGTGTAACCGCTAAAGTCGAACAATATCTGAAAGGTATAGGCATAAAGCAATACCCACATCCAACCAGCAGTGCGAGTTTGTAAAGCATTGACGCTATTGAGAGCGATAATGGCGAGGCTGTCGGCTAGAACAAACTTCTTGAAAAGGCCGACCATCAGCCGTTTACCGGCAATGGATAAATCTTCAGCGGAAACCGAAATAGGATGCCGCCGTAGGTCCTGGATAAAACGCTCAATCCGGTCAATCGGCCCGGCTGTGAGAGCCGGGAAAAAGATCACATAGGTGACATATTCTGGCAACGTAACGACCGGCAGGCGTCCAGTTTGCCGGTCGCGAATGGTATGGAGAAGCCGGAAAGCGATATAGGAAAAGCCCAGCCAACGCAAATCCGTAGCGGCAGCGTTGGCGCTCGACCTGCCCAAAGCGTAACGGATGACTCCACTAACCGCTGTCGCCAGAGAAGGTACTTTCAGGATGGTAAAAATTCCGATCAGCAGAACAATGCCTGAAGCAAGAAAAAGGTTCGGCGAGAGGCGCTTGAAATAAGCTGTAGCACCCAGAAACAGTACAGCTAGTGCAAGAAAGATCATCAGCAATTCAAGCTTGGGCGGCAGAGTGGCTGACAGCGTCCATCCCAAACCCAGGTAGCGGGTCAAGTCGGCGAAAACGACAATGCCGAACAAGATCGCCAATGCAACCAGATTATTACGTTCACGCAGCTTATCGGAGGGGGTCGTAAGGATCCAGCCCAAGACCGTCAACAGGAGCGTTATGGTAGAAAGCCAAAAGTCCAGGCCGCGGATCGGCAGGGCAGGTTGCAGCAGATAAACCGCCAGCGCGCTGATCCCCATCAGGAAATAGACGCGCCAACGATTCCGCATCACCAATCCGAGAAACAAGGCCACGACGGTAAAGATGAGAATATACGTCAGCGTCATCTAAAAGCCTTGATAGATCCAGACGGGCGCGCTACTGGCGGTAATAATCACCAGCGCGATGAGGATCAGGCACAACAGCAGCGCCCATAGATTTTCGCGCGAGAAGATGGATTTCATCTATAACCACACACCAAATACTCACCGCCCTCCTGAACAACATAATAGGTGTGGACGGAGAGATCGAGTTCTTGATCCTCGTTGTTATACGTTGCCACGATCTTACCCTTGCACGTGACTAACGCCGTGCCGGTATCTGTTCCGGTCGTCTGGCAGACAAGGCCATCCAAACGAGTCTGAACAGCCTGGAACGAATCCAGCTCCATCAGCGCGTTGGTCTCCCAGGTAGCGCAGGAAAGGGCGGCGAGACGATTCGAATCCTTGTCTACCAGCACAGTGAGATAACCTTCCACAGCGCGAGCAGCCGGATCGCTGCTCGTAGCCGCTCCGCAAGCAGAGAGTAAAGCAGCGAAAATCCACAGGCAAATCAGCACGGAAACTAATAAACGTCGCATGGAACACTCCTCGAATTAGGATAGTACTTGGCGGGATTATATACAGGCGGAAGGGAAATAGCAAGCGCTCATCACCCGGACACCAGACATTCTACTTTTGGCGACAGGTTTGTTGACAAAACAAACCAATCCTGATACGATGGGCCAACTTTACAAAAAAAAGGAGTAAGTATGCTGAACCAGATCGAGACAGATACCATCCACCTATCTCCGACTGCTGTTCAAGCAGTGCGCGACTTGCTCGCACAACGAAACCTCGACGAGGAGCACGCCTTGCGAGTGTACGTAGCCGGTAGAACCTGTTCGGGCCTGCAATACGGCATGTCGCTGGACAACAAGCCTGGCGAGACGGACACGACCTTCGAGATGGATGGGATAAAGGTCTTGGTAGACAACATCTCTATCCAGTATATGCACGGTTCGACAATCAATTTCGTGAATGACGAGCGCGGAAAAGGATTTATCGTCGAAAATCCGACTGTTTTGCCTGCCTGTGATTGCAGCGGCGGCAGTTGCAATTCGTAATGAAAACCAAGCCATAAGAGGCCGGAGATGTTCCGGCCTCTTCGTTGTTATGGTAGCCTGAAATATGGCTACCATTATAACGACCGATCACCGCCCACGCAAGAAGACGATGAAAGCACCAAAGATCCCGATGAATGCCAGCCCGAAGATGACAAGACCCATCGGCACGCTCACTCCGCCACTGCTCACCGGTTCGAACGTCGGGTAGGCCAGCGGGGGCGGAGGCGTGAATGTGGGAAGTCGGGTCGGCGTGGATGGGATCGAGAATGCAGCCGCCAGGGTCGGGTCAATGGTAGGAGTCGTGCGCGGCGTGGCGGTCGGTGGCGGCTCGATGATCGGCAAGAATCCCGGCGAAAGGCCCATTAACGGCGCATACACCCACCCCACGCCTCCCGGAACGCCTGGATACGCAATCTGGATCCAATCCCCTCCAGCCGTGCGACCCAGGGCCGGAGCCTGTTCGCCCGGCAGCAAAACCCCGATGGCAAGGTAATAGACTGAGTGCGGCCCGGCGCGGACGTTGATCTGTTCGGGGTACGTTACCGTAATCATCGGCCCCGACGGTGTACCCGTCACGGTCGGCACGGACCCGGTCGGCTGTTGCGCGGCAGCAGGCATGGATCCCGGCCCGAGGAAAAATAAACCGGCAGCGCCGGCAAGGATCGTAAGAACCAGGAAGAGTTTTGTCCAGGAACGCATGATTAGAAACTTTCTACTGTTATAATTCGTACATCCTATCAGGCAGTCCGATCCAACTATCAAAAACCGCAAAACGATTATAATCTAAAAAACTTATGGAACAACGCGTCTTTCACGGAAATATCACACCGGCTGATGTCGCCCAGGCATTGCTGGCAGAGTTCAACCAGGGCAACCTGCGAGCACAGATACTAGGCGAAAGCAACCATCTCACCGTGCAGATCGCAACCAGCCAGTGGTCTCGCTCCGGCGGGCAAACCGCGCTGGCTGTAGATATCCAGAAGATCGAAGACGGCGTGACGGTGCAGATCGGCCAGCAACAATGGATGGGCGTGGCTGCCAGCCTCGGACAATCCGCCATCGCAGCGCTCATGAATCCCTTGAACCTGCTTGGCCGGTTGGATGATATCGCCCAAGACATCCAAAACCTGCAATTGAACGAGAAGGTCTGGGCGACCATCGCCAGGGAAGTTCAAGCCAAAGGAGCCAGCTACCAACTATCCGAACGTCTGAGCCGCTTGACCTGCGAATATTGCGGCGCGGCCAACCCGGTCGGCGAGGCGAGTTGCGTGGCATGCGGCGCGCCGATGGGAGATGTCCAGCCGAGAACCTGTGGGAAATGTGGATATGTGCTTACGCACGGGGAAAGATTTTGCCCGAATTGCGGGCAAGCATTGCAATTCTCGTAGGGGCGACCTTCATGGCCGCCCTTGGCGACGACAAGCGTCGCCCCTACGTTTTATAAACCTCCGGATTGACACAATACGGCAACCTCCGCCCTTCCAGGCCTGCGAGCAAGTTTTCGCAGGCCATTTCGGCCATTCGGCGGCGCGTGCCTCGCGTCGCTGAGCCAATGTGGGGAACGATCAGGCAATTCGGCAGTGAATACAGTGGATGATCGGACGGCAGCGGCTCCGGGTCGGTGACATCCAGCGCGGCCGCGGCAATCCAGCCCTCGGAGAGGGCGCGAACGAGTGCGACGGTATCCACAACCGGGCCGCGCGCCGCATTGACCAGGACCGCCGTCGGCTTCATTTTTCGCAAAGCGAACTCGTTGATCAATCCACGCGTGTCGGAGGTCAATGGGCAGTGCAGGCTGATGAAATCGCTCTGCCGGATCAATTCATCGAGCGAAAGAAACGTTGAGCCAAGCTCCGCTTCGATATCCTGACGAGGGGACGTGTCGATGTAGACGATCCGCAGGCCGAAGCCGCGCGCCCGCTCGGCCACGGCGCGCCCGATCTTGCCCATGCCAACGATGCCTAGCGTCGCTCCACGAAGGTCCGCCCCCAGCCAGCCGGTCGGCGACCAGGTCTTCCAGCGACCGGCGCGCGCATCTTGGGCCGCTTCGGGCAGCCGCCGCGCCGCTGCCAACAGGAGCGCCATTGTCAGATCGGCGGTTGCGGCCGTCAATATGTCAGGGGTATTCCCGACCGGAATACCGCGGCGTGTGCATTCGGCCACGTCCACGTTATCCACGCCGACGGCCATGTTGCAGACCACCCGCAAACGCGGCATACGGTCGAGCAACTCTTTGCGCATCGGGATAGTCAGCAGGCAAAACAGGCCCTCGGCTTCGCTGAGGTGCGTTTCCAGGTGGGGGGTCAGGGAAGTGGCATCTACTGGGCCAGAGACGGCGCAGATGCGGCCATCGAGGGAAGCGAGCCAATCGGGGGGCAGGGTGTGGGTAAGGAGAACGAGAGGGAGAGACATAGGGATCAAGGAGTAGGAATCAGGTTAGAAAGTAAAGAGAAAAATTAAATCATTGACATTTGTGCCAGTGGGGCCAGGTTTAAGCAAGTCGTCCAGGGCAGCGAAAAAAGTGTAGGAGTCATTGCGGCGGAGATAGTCAACCGGATCGAGGCCAAGGGCATAGGCACGCCCGAAGGTTTCGCCGGTGACGACCGCGCCGGCGGCATCCGTCGGCCCGTCCTCGCCGTCGGTCGCCAGTGCCACCAGCATCACGTCCGGGAAGTTGACCAGCTCGGTGACCGATGCCAGCGCCAGTTCCTGGTTGCGGCCACCGCGCCCATCACCCTTTATTGCCACGGTTGTCTCGCCACCCGCCACAATGCAGGCCGGAGGCGGGGCCGGGTCGCCGGTCTGCCAGGCCCAGCGAAGCGTGCGGCATAATTCCACGGCAACCTCTCTGGCTTCACCTTGCAAATCGGTTCGCAGCAGGTAAGGATGAAAACCTTCCGCCTCAACCTGTTTCAACGCCGCCTGCGCAGCCAGCAGGTTGCTGCCGACCAGGATATTGTCCACATTTCTAAAAACGGCATCGCCGGGTTTGAGTGTCTCGTGCCCGGATTTCAAGGCGACCATCACCGATTCTGGGGTCTTCCCAGGTAATTTGTATTTCTCAAGGACAGCCAGCGCGTCGGCGCAAGTGGCCGGATCGGGTGCGGTCGGGCCGGATGCAATCGCCTCCAGCGGATTCCCGACCACGTCCGAAAGGATGAGCGAAACGATCCGCGCCGGAAAAGCCAGCCGCGCCAGGCCGCCGCCTTTCAGCCGGTCGAGATGCCGGCGCAGGATGTTGATCTCGTCCACACTTGCACCGCAAGCCAGCAGCGCGGAGGTCAACGCTTGCATATCGGACAGGGTCACGCCCTCGACCGGCGCGGCCATCAGCGCCGAGCCGCCGCCCGAAATCAGGCAAATAACCAGATCGTCATTTCGCAAGTCAGAGAGTAATTCAATGACACGCTGACCAGCGGCCAGGCTGCGCTCGTCCGGGACGGGGTGGCCGCCTTCCATAACGGTCAGCAGGCTTAGGGTTCTCTCCTCAGCGTGCTTGGGAATGACCACCCCATCCGTCAACCGGTCGCCGAGAATGTCTGCCAAGGATTCCGCCATCGGCAGGCTGGCTTTTCCAAAAGC
Organism: Anaerolineales bacterium; assembly: GCA_022865905.1. GTDB lineage: Bacteria > Chloroflexota > Anaerolineae > Anaerolineales > Villigracilaceae > CG2-30-58-95. The sequence continues at coordinate 9,857 of JALHUM010000351.1, forward strand.
GATGATAAATGTCCGCCTATCCTTTTCCAGTGAATATAACTTATTAGCTATACGCAGTTGATTTTTTTCGCGACGAACAAACCGCCCTACCGCTTCGCCTGGATCCACCGCGTCCAATCCGGCGGCAAGGATGCGGGTAATCGCCGTGCCGTGCGGAGAAAGTCGCAGTGAGCTAGTAAGGAATTGAGCGGGCGCGAGCATGCCCGCATGATAGCACCCTCTGCACAAAAGGGCAACGGGCTTGCAGAATCAACCTCGACACTCTATAATAACCTGCTGTAGGCCAAAATGAAGAAGCTCGAAACCCTGGAAGCGCAACTTCGCTCACTGATCGAAGAACACCTGCTGAAAGCCCTGCCAGGCAGCAAACTGGAAATCCAGATCGCCAGGCAGCTTGCCGCGGCGATGCATGGCAGCATAAAAACGCAGCCGGATGGAAGCGCGCTCGCGCCGAATATGTACGTGCTCGTCGCCCACCCCTCCTGCCTGTCGCAGTGGCGAAATGAGCCAGGTCTGTTGGAGGAATTGCAGAACGCGCTGATTGCCGCAGGCAGCGAGGCTGGCCTTCGATTTTCCAGTTCGCCAACCCTGACGACCGCCGCCGACATCTCCATGAAACCGGGCATGGCGCGCGTTCTGGCCTCGTTCAGCGGTGAAAGCCTGGCCGAGACGCGCGGCATGCCCGCCAGGAAAGCCGGAGATATCGACTCTGGCACCATTCCCGGCAACGCGTTCCTGATCCTCCAGGGAACGAAGATCTTTCCACTCAAGCAGTCGGTTGTAAACATAGGGCGCAGGCTGGACAACCACGTCGTGATTGATGACCCGTGCGTCTCGCGCAACCATGCCCAACTACGCGCCGTCAAGGGCCATTACATGCTGTTCGACCTGAACTCGACTGGCGGGACTTACGTCAACAACGAGCGTACCACCCAGTCGGCCTTGTATCCTGGCGACGTGATCTCGCTGGCCGGTGTGATGCTGATCTTCGGGCAGGATGTTCCGCTCCGGCAGGCCGAGCCGAGCATCGAAGACACAGCCGCTTCACCCGTCGTCAGCGAGCTGTCGACGATCCTAATCCCAGGTTCCGAAGATAAATCCAAGTGAGCGGACCGGTTCTCCTCGTTTTGCGCTTCTTGCTGGCGCTCGGCCTGTACGCCTTCCTGGCCTGGGCTTTTCTGAACCTATGGCGCGACCTCAGGCAGCAAAGCGCGCTGCTGGCAACCCGGCGAGTGCCGCCCATCAGCCTGACCATAGCAAGCACTGACCAGCCGCCGCAAGTCAGGCATTTCAAGCAGCCCGAGATCACGATCGGCCGTGATCCTGCCTGCGAATGTCCGCTGGATGAAGAGACCGTCTCTACCCGCCATGCCCGCTTGAGCTACCATCACGGGCAGTGGTGGCTGGAGGACCTGGATTCGACCAACGGTACGCTCCTGAACCAGGAACGCCTGTCCACGCCGACGGTGGTCATCTCCGGCGACGAGATCGGCTGCGGCAATGCCTGCCTGACCGTTACCCTATCCGGTGACATGCTCATGCCGCCGACGCAAAAAATCTAAACCGCTCTCTGCGCCGTCCCCGGCGCATGGCAACAACGCCGAGGACGGCGGCTTGAGCATTTGGATAAGTGGCTGAATCCTCTTCGGTAAGCAACCCCAATCGGCGGGATTGGAATCCCGCCCTATGTATTTTCGGAGTAATCTTATGCCTGGAAAAATCCCGCTCGCCATCATCGGTGGTTCTGGTCTGTACAGCATGCCCGCCCTCACCGATACCAAAGAATTCGACTTGGAAACCCCCTTTGGCAAGCCCAGCGCGCCGGTCGTGGTTGGAACGCTGGAAAAGCAGCGCGTGGCTTTCCTAGCACGGCACGGCATCGGCCACAACATCATGCCGACCGAGGTCAACTACCGCGCTAACATTTACGCCCTAAAATCACTCGGCACCGAGCGCGTGGTCAGCATCAGCGCCTGCGGCTCGCTGCGCGAGGATTACGCCCCTGGGCACATCGTCATCCCCGACCAGGTCTTCGACAACACCAAAGGCCGCGCGCGCACTTTCTTCGGCGAAGGGCTGGTCGCCCATGTCGGCACAGCCGATCCTTTCTGCCAGGAGTTTTCAACGCAACTGGAAAAAGCCGTCGCGCAGACCGGCGCGACCGTTCACGCTGGCGGGGCTTTTATCACCATCGAGGGGCCGCGCTTCTCGACCAAGGCCGAATCGAACACTTTCCGCGCCTGGGGCATGTCCATCATCGGCATGACCACCTCGCCGGAGGCCTTCCTGGCGCGCGAGGCGGAGATGTGTTACGCGGTAATGGCGCACGTCACCGATTACGACGTGTGGCACGTCAGCGAAGCGACGGTGACGGTGGAGATGGTCATTCGAATCCTGAACCAAAACACCGCCGTTGCACAGCAAGCAATCCGCAATTTAGTGCGCAGCTTACCGGCCAAGCGCGCCTGCAAATGCGGAAGCGCGCTGGCCGATGCGTTGATCACCAATCCGGATGTCATCCCGCCGGAGACGCGCAAAAAATTGGATCTGCTGGTCAAGAAGTACCTGCACTAAACGATTACGGTCCACGTCTTACGCTTTTCGTGACCGTGCAACATAAAGGATAAGACGTAAGTGAGAGCATTGGCAATTCACCGAACCACAGATGAACACGGATAAACACGCATTCTATCTGATAAATAGGGTAAACGCATCCCTATCGCCGCAACAAATCCAGACCCGCCTGCTCGAACTGGCAGCTGTTTTTCTTTTCCTATATTCCCTCATCCTGACCCTCTCCCCCGCCGCCCGCGAGCGCTCCTGGGCCGTAGATTACCGCTGGAGCCACTGGCTTGGATTCATTCTTTGGGCTGGCTTGATTTCGTTAGCTCATTACCAGATTCGCCGCCACCTCCTTGACAGCGACCCCTACCTGCTGCCCCTGGCCGCCCTGCTCAGCGGCTGGGGTATGTTGACCGTCTGGAGGCTGGACGCCAGTTTAGGGCTACGGCAGGCGCTCTGGTTGATCGTCAGCGGCGGGATCCTCATCCTGGGGCTGCGCCTGCCAGCCGATCTGCGTTTCCTGCGCCGCTACAAGTACCTCTGGCTGACCGGCGGCCTACTGCTCACCGCGCTGACGCTCGTCTTCGGCACCAACCCCTTGGGCGCGGGTCCACGCCTGTGGCTGGGCTGCTGCGGCTTCTATTTCCAGCCCTCCGAGCCGCTCAAGCTCCTGCTGATCGTCTATCTGGCCGCCTATTTTGCCGACCGCTTACCCCTTTTCCCCTCTGCTCCCGCACTCCCCCGCTCCCCCGCCCCCCGTGTCTCCCTCGCGCCGCGTCTCCTCCTCCCTCTCCTCCTCCCCACCCTTGTGCTGATCGGCCTAGCGCTGCTCCTGCTGCTCTTCCAGCGCGACCTCGGCACCGCATCCATATTCATCGTTCTCTACACCATTGTTCTCTACATCGCCTCAGGCCGCAAGCGTGTCCTGTTCGTCAGCCTGTTCGGTCTGGGACTTGCGGGGCTGGCCGGTTACTTCCTCTTCGACGTCGTCCGCCTGCGCGTGGACGCCTGGCTGAACCCCTGGCTCGACCCCTCCGGGCGCTCATACCAGATCGTACAGTCGCTGATGGCAGTTGCCAACGGCGGGATCGGCGGGCGCGGGCCTGGGATGGGCAGCCCCAGCCTGGTACCGATTTCCGTCTCGGATTTTATCTTTTCAGCGATATCAGAAGAATTGGGTCTGGTCGGGACGATTGGCCTGTTTGCGCTATTGGGCCTTTTCCTCGCCCGCGGCATGAGCGTTGCCCTGCGCGCCTCCGACAGTTTTCGCCGTCTCCTAGCTGCCGGGCTGACAGCTTATATTGGAGCGCAAAGCCTGCTCATCATCGGCGGCAACCTGCGCCTCCTTCCGCTGACCGGCGTCACGCTGCCTTTCGTCTCCTATGGTGGTTCTTCCCTGCTGACTTCTTACCTCTCCCTTCTCTTGCTCCTGCTCATTTCCAGCCAACCCGAGGAAGAACCCGCTCCCCTGCCCCGCCCGCAGCCATACTTGATCGTGACCGGGTTACTCGGCCTCGGCCTGATTGCCGCTTCGCTGGCGAACGGCTGGTGGGCGGTCTGGCGCGGCCCCGATCTTCTGGCTCGCACCGACAACGCGCGCCGCGCCATTTCGGATCGCTATGTGCAGCGCGGCAGCCTGCTCGACCGGAACTCCACGCCGATCAACCTCACGCAGGGCGAATCGGGCAGTTACACGCGCGTCTATCCATACCCTGACCTTGCTCCCATCGCAGGCTATACCAATCCCATTTACGGGCAGGCTGGGCTGGAAGCCAGTCTCGATCCTTATCTGCGCGGCTTACAGGGCAACCCCGCCAGCCTCATCTGGTGGGATCATTTGCTCTACGGACAGCCGCCTCCTGGCCTGGACGTGCGCCTGACCATTGATTTGGACTTGCAGCGCAAAGCCGATGCCTTGCTCGGCGAGCACTCCGGCGCGCTGGTGCTGCTCAACGCGCAGAGCGGCGAGATCCTGGCAATGGCCTCTCACCCGACTTACGATCCGAATAAGCTGGACGAAGAAGGCGACAGCCTGGCGCAGGACCCGCGCGCCCCGCTCTTGAATCGCGCCGCGCAAGGGCTTTACCCTGTGGGAACAACTCCCACGCCGTTCCTTTTCGCTGCTGGCTTGAGCGAGAACGCGCCTCACAACGATCTCATCCAGTTGTACGATGCGCTTGGATTTTATACCACCCCTGAGTTGCGCCTGCCGGTCGCGACGGCCTCGACTACAAGTGGGGAATTGCGCCTCAGCCCGCTGCAAATGGCTTTGGCCGCCGCAACACTCAGCAACCAGGGTATCCTGCCTGCCCCACGCCTGGCAATGGCGGTGAACACACCGACGCAGGGCTGGGTCATCTTGCCGACGTTGGGTGAGCCTGTGCAAGCGTTATCGGCCCAATCTGCCTCCTCGACCGCCGAGTCGCTGATGGTCAGCGGTCAGCCCTTCTGGCAGGCGAGCGGAAAAGGCGTCGAAACGCAGGGGCACAAAACCATCACCTGGTACCTAGCCGGGACGCTGCCCGGCTGGCAGGGTACGCCGCTAGCACTGGTGATAGCGATAGAAGAAGATAACCCCTCATTTACCGAATATCTCGGCCAGACGTTGATGCAAGAGGCGTTGCAACCGTAGATAGACCCCCGGAGTTTTGAAAACTCCGGGGGTCTCGACTTCGGTTTACTTCACCCGTACAAACTTCCTCTTTCCAACCTGCAACACGCCCCCATGCGCGAAAACCAACTGTGTGTCGGGCAAAACCTCCCCATCCAGCCGCACACCCTTTTGCTCGACCATCCGCCGTCCCTCACTTTTGCTCGCCACCAACTTAGTCGCCACCAGCACATCCAGCAGCGTCTGACCGGCCTGAAGGGTGTATTCGGGCATTTCTTCCGGCGCCTGGCGTGAATGGAAGACGCGCTTGAATTGTTCTTCGGCTTCGACAGCCGCCTGTTCCGTATGGAAGATGCTGACAATCTCGCGCGCCAGTTCCATCTTCACATCGCGCGGATGGTGCTTGCCCTGTGCCAGCGCCTCTTCGACCGCCTTGACCTGTGGCGGCGCATAGCGCGTGACGAGCCGGAAGTAGACCGGCATGGCGCTATCGGGTAGGCTCATCACCTTGCCGTACATATCTTCCGGCGTTGCCAGGATCGGGATGTGATTGCCCAGCGACTTGGACATGCGCACCACGCCGTCGGTGCCGGGCAGGATGCCCATGATGATGCCGATCTGTGGACGCTGGCCGTACAATTCCTGCAACTTACGCCCGGCGGTGATGATGTTGAAAAGCTGGTCGCTGCCGCCCACCTGCACGTCCGTGTTCATGGCGATGGCGTCATAACCCTGCATGAGGGCATAGAACGTTTCGTGCAGATAGACCGGATCGCCTTTTTCCCAGCGCAGCTTGAAATTCTCACGCTGGATGAACTGCTGGATTGTAAAAGCAGAAGCAAGCTTGATGAGATCGGCCAGTTTTAGATCGAGCAGCCACTCGTGGTTGAAGCGGATTCTTGTCTTCTCGCGGTCGAGGATGTGATATGCCTGCTCCGCGTAGGTGCGGGCGTTATGTTCGGTCTCTTCCTTCGTCAGCACGGCGCGCGGCTTGTCCTTATCAGACGGGTCGCCCACCATGCTCGTACCGGTGCCGACCAGGAACGTCACCTCGTGGCCCAGCTCCTGAAACTGGCACAGTTTGCGCATGGTGATGGTATGACCCAGATGCAGGTCGGAGGTGCGCGGGTCGTAACCGCAGTAGACGCGCAGCGGGCGACCCTCTTTTTGGGTCTCGACCAGGCGCTGGCGCAGCTCGCCGGCCATGGCCTTTTTCAGCTCTTCGTCGCCATATTCGCTGCCTTGCATGAGCAGGGCTACTTGTTCGTCTATGTTCATGTGACCTCCGGGAATAAAACGTAATGCGTAAAACGTGAAACGTGATGAGTGAACCGTAACATTAAGCGAAAACGCGCCCGCTGCGGCAGGCGCGTCTCACTCATCCGCAGCGGTGGCTAGGGATGAAAATAATCATAAGAAATGGCCTGGGTATTTTTTACCATGCCGCAATTATGGTAACTGTCAGATCAAGCCACCATTATACAGCAAAATCCGATTTCTTGATGTGCTATAATACATGCCATTGTGGAGGCCCTATGCAGGCGCCGGTTCTGGTTTTGAACGTCAACTTCGAGCCGATCAATATTTGCAACACACGACGAGCCATTGGACTGATCCTTATCGGAAAAGCCGCAATGGTGTTAAACGGGCGCGGCTACTTCCACACCGTCACCCAATTGATCCCACAGCCTTCGGTCATCCGCCTGGAGCACATGATTCATCGTCCACGCTTGCAGGTCAAGCTGACCCGCCGCGAGGTCTTCCGCCGGGACAACTTCGTCTGCCAATACTGCGGACGCCACGCCTCCGACCTGACCGTGGACCACGTGCTCCCCAAGCATTTGGGCGGTGAGCACATCTGGACCAACGTGGTGGCTGCCTGCCCAGCCTGCAATCACCGCAAAGGTGGCCGCCGGTTAGAAGAAGCCCGCATGCTGCTCCTGCACCGTCCGATTGAACCACCTTCGAGCGCATTTTACATATTCGGGCGTCACCTGACCGAGAACGGCGAGTGGGAGCCGTTCATCAATGGCTGGTAAAGGCAACGATGCACGCCTGAGAAACCCGTTTTCTTGCAGAAAACGGGTTTCTTCTTCTACTCAAAATCCAGCGTCATGAAATCTTCGGCCAGCCTGACCGGCCCTTGGAAGTATCGCTTTGCCTCCGCGACCAGGTCGCCGGAGGCATATTTTCCCGTCGGGTAATGGATCAGGTATAGTTCCCCAACTTCAGCCTGGCGGGCAACTTCCCCAGCCTCGGCCGCGGACGTATGTCCAAGCGCGCCGCCAGCGGCCTCGTGGATGAGCACGTCCGCACCTGCGGCCAGTCGAACGAGTTCTGAACAGGGTTCGGTATCGCAAGAATAGGCGACCACCTTCTCATTCCGCTTTAGCTCCATCCGCAAGCCAATGGCAGGGATCAGGTGCCGCACTGGCGAAGAAAATATGCGGAACTCCTCACATTCCAGCACTAACGTCTTCTCGTTAGCGGGTAAACGATAAAAGACCACCGGGAAGAAATTTGGCCATTCGTCCCAGGAATAAGCGCCCATCATAACTTCGATGCGGTTGAGGGTGTGATCCAATCCATAGATGTTCAATGGGTGATGTCGGCCCATCAGCCACATATTCATCAGCAAAAGCGGCACACCGGAGACATGGTCAGGGTGAGAGTGGGTCAGGATCAGATCCGTCAGGCTATCGAATTCCACGCCTACCCGTTGCATGCGAAAGATGGGGTTGCTTACGCAGTCAATCAACACCGTGCGCCACTCCCCCACCAGCATCATATGCGTGTTCTCGTGATGCTCATCCGGGATGGCGTTCGACGAGCCAAGAATGATCAGTTTTGGCATTTCACTGTCACCTGATTATCTGAGCGCCCACAAGATCAGACGCGGCGTGATCCAAACCTCGATGGCTGCCGCCAGAGTCAACAGCGGGAGCACCAGGCCGAGGTTGACCTTCGCCCAATCCGCCAGCGCCTCCAACAACACCTCGCCCAGCGTCCGCCCCTGGACAGGAGCCACCAGCGCCGCGCCAATATACAGCACCGCTGCACTGGCCAGGATCACGGCTGGGATCTCGAATAGACCATGAGGTAGTATACCAGATAGAGCCAACAGAGCAGGAGAATAACCCACGATTTTTACTACCGCCAGCACCGCCCCGATCAACCCCACATTACCTATAAACACAATCGTCCCCAGAACGCCAAAAGAAAAAATGCCGAGCAGCAGGATGAGCGCCACGGCGCGCAGATTGTGCAGCCAGATATATTGGAAACTGATCCGCATGTTGGCCGGAACGCCCAGGGCCATCTCCACCCCTTTTTGGAAATCCTCAGACGAGGTCATCAGGTTGAGCTGGGAGGAATTGTCTAGGATCCATAGGTAACCCGCGACAAGCCCAGCCAAGCCAAGCAGGCTCGTGATCAAGATCGGGATCGCCAGCTTGCGCATCGTCTGCGCGACCTCGCGCCGATACCAACCGCCCAGGGATTTCGCCTCGCCCCGAAAAGACCGCCAGAAGGTACGCACCATCCAACGCAGGTTCAAGATGTCAATCTCTCGTCCGAGCAGGGCCTCACGCTGGAAATGGGATACGCCGACGCGCACCAACAAAGCTGCCATCACCGTCACGCCCACCACAGCCGACCATAAGATCTGGTTGTTGCCCCAGAACATCAGCACGCTTTCGCCCTGGATGAGCAGCGCCATCGGAATGACGACAAATGAAGACATCAGGTTGGCTGCCCGCACGGAGGTAGCTTGCGTGGAGATCACGATCGCGCCGCTGACCATCAACACGGCCTGGACAGTGGTCAACGAGATGGTTTGCACCAGCAGGCCCGGGTCCAGAAAAGGAACGTGCTGAATGCGCAAGCCGATCAGGTACACACTTATGCCGATGTACGCGGTCAGGAGTGGGACACTGGTCGCAGCGATGAGTTTCCCCAGGTAGAGTTGCCAATCCTTGAGAGGGCTAGAAAGGAGTGGCTCGATCGTGCCGCGTTCTTTCTCGCCAACGAACGCCTCCAGCGCGATGACCAGCGAGACAGTGATCGGGAAGAAACCGACCACCATCAGCAGAAAAGGCACCAGGCGCTCGCCGATTAGGGTGGCGCCGTATTGAGAAACGAAACCCACCGCTTGCCCGGCGGTGTAATTCATCAGGAAAGGGAAAAAGATCGTCAGGACGATCATCGGAAAGATGATGCGCCAATCGCGGAACTGGTCGCGCAGCTCGCGGCGGGCAATCAGCCAGACTATGCTCAGATTTTCCCTAAGCATCCTGCCTCACTTTAGCCATGGCAGCCAGATAGACCTGCTCGAGGCTGCGCGGCACTTCCTGCATCGTCACCACCTGCACCCGGTGAGAGACAAGCGCCTGGAGCAAGAGCGGGTTGGCTTGATCGGGATCGGCCACGCGGAACCGGCGAACCGAATCCACGTCCCCGATCAATGTGACCCCCCGCGGCAGGCGGAAGCTTCCAGGCTGCCATTTGCCACGAATACGGACCTCGTACTCGACCGGCCCCAACAGCCGTTTTTTCAACTCCTCGACCGTACCTCCGGTCAAGATGCGCCCGCGGTAGATAATGGCGATCTGATCGGCCAGCATTTCCGCTTCGACCAGGTTGTGTGTGCAGATGAGGATCGTACGGTTTTCGGAGCGCAGGCTGGCGATAGAATCGCGCACCAGGCGGGCGCTTTCCGGGTCCATGGCCGAGGTCGGTTCATCGAGCAGCAAGACCGGCGGCGAGTGGATCAGGGCGCGCGCCAGGGCTAGTTTCTGGCGCATACCTTTCGAATACTCGCCAATCTTCTGCCTGGCAACGACCGCCAGGCTGAAATATTCCAACAGTTCAGCAATCCTCGTCTGGCGCGCAGGCCCATTCATGCGATAAACCTGCCCGAAAAAATCCAGGTATTCCTCGCCGGTCATGCGCAGGTACAGACCGTGCTGCTCGGTCAGCACCCCCACCATCGAACGTACTTTATCGGGTTGTGTGAGAATGTCGTATCCGGCTACGGTCGCCCGGCCCCGGCTTGGAGCGAGCACGGCTGTCAGCAGGCGGACGGTGGTCGTCTTGCCGGCGCCGTTCTGGCCGAGCAGTGCCAACACCTGGCCCGGCTGGATGGTGAGGCTCAGGCCATCCACCGCCCAAAAATCGCCGAACTGTTTGCTGAGGTCTTCGGTTTGGATCATAAATCAGAATTACTGCTTCTTGCATAAATGAGTCTACTGAAATAACTTGTACTTTAACAACCCACGGTTAAGAGATTTGGCCTGGTAAGGCCACACAAAGCAGCCAGGGTGGTTCTTGCAAAAACCCAAAAAGAACCCCTGGCCTGTTCTTGGGTGCATTTTTCTGCTTCAAGAGCCACTTGCTGCGCTATTTCGGCTTTCGATTTAGC
>JALHUM010000352.1 GCA_022865905.1 Anaerolineales bacterium
ATAAGCCAGCACTACCTCGGCGGGTTCGCTACCATCGAAGACGCGCTCGAAGAACCCCAATGCCCGAGCCCGTTCTGCCACCGGCGGGGTGCCGCCAAAGGCAAAGCGCACGCCCGTGGCGCGCAGATCATCGGCCGCCTCGGCAAACTCTCCCAGCAGACGCTCGCCGGTCTCGGGAGTCAGGCGATACGAGACGCCAACCAGGTCTGCCTTCTCGTGGCGGGCGGCCGCCAGCACATCTTCCACCGAAACTGCCGGGCCAAGGAAGACTGTCTGCCAGCCGGCGGACTCTGCCAGCCGCAGGAAATTCATCACTCCGGCGACGTGGACACACTCACCCAATGCAGCAGCGATTACCACTCTTTTCTCAGTCATTAACCTTTCCCATCGTCTAAACAACTTGCTTTTGAAAATTCTTTATACCATAAAATTTTTCTGGGAGGATTAATTTCCGGCGACTGATGAGCGCTCAAAAATGAACTTAAATCATTTGTCACCTTTTCGAGAAAGTGCTACACTTAGAGCCTATCCGAAAAACGCTCCAGCCACCGTCCTTCGCGAAGCACTCCTGTGGAGCGGCGGAGGGGACGCCGCTGGGAGCCAGTTATCCGGATAGGCTCTTGGCTTCTTGGGTTCTAAGGCCTGGATTATCAGATAGTTTCTGAGACAGGAGGGCTTCAGATGAAGATCATTGACCAAACTCCGTTTCTATCCGAGGGCGGTGAGATCAGCACGCTCGACCAGATCAAAGCCGCGCTGAAATATGGGGCGGATTGGCTTCAGGAAATCAACGCCCAGAAGACGGTCATTGCCTGTTTCGGAAAGGTATTGGATAACAGCTTTACCCTGCTGCGTAATGTAAGGCTGGCCAGCCTGGATATCAACATCCCCCTCATCCTGGTCGGACCGGCGGGCATTTACGTGCTGTACACCACGCCGTTGCGGGGCATGTACCGGGCAAAAGGGGATACATGGGGAACCCTGGTAGGCAATACCTTTAAGCCAGCGCGCGTCAATCTAATCGTCCGTACAGCGCAAATGGGACGCACCGTGCAGACCTACCTGGAACGGCAGGGTTATCCAGGCTCGACGCCGGTCGAAGTGGTGCTTCTCGCCTCCGATCCTGGCCTGCACATTGACAGTGTCCGACCCATCGTCCGTGTGGTCCTGAGGGATGCGCTGGAACATTTCGCCAGCTCGGTCGTTCAGGGACGCGCAGTGTTCAGCGCCGAGACGGTCATCGACATCCTCAACCGGATCATGAATCCACCTGCCGATTCGCCGGATCAGCCAATAGCTCAAGGCATATCTGCCCCGCCGTTTGCCCGGCAGGCGGATGCCTTCGACCTGGATTCCACACAAGATTCCGCCGCGAAGCAGATTCCAGCCAGGGGCAATGTGCATTTTCCGGAGTCGGGCGCATTCGCCAAGTCCCTGGCGTCGCTCCAGCCTGAAACAATCACCCGAAGGAAAAAGCTGTCGTTCTCGACCAAACAGTGGGCCTTCTTAATCGCCTTCTTCGTCATCGAGATCATCATCCTGGTATTATTCGTCGTGCTGATCGGGTCGAACCTGTAAGCGACTGCGGATGCTCTCTTGAAGTCACTTTTCCTTTCGATCATTATCCCGGTCTATAACGAAGAAAACCGCTTGCCCCACGCGCTGGAGCAGGTATTTGCCTTCCTGGAGAAACAGGCTTATCCGGGCGAAGTGCTCGTGATCGAGAACGGCAGCACCGACGGCACCCTCCAACTGGCGCAGCAATACGCCAGGGAGTACCCAAACCTGCGCGTTTTCCACGAACCCGAACCCGGTAAAGGGAATGCGGTCCGCCGCGGGATGACGGAAGCGCGCGGGTCATACCGTTTCGTCTGCGACGTGGACCTTTCCATGCCGGTGGAGGAGATCAACCATTTCCTTCCGCCGGCGCTGACTGGCTTCGATATCGCCATCGCCTCGCGCGAAGCCCCCGGCGCGGTGCGCTACAACGAGCCTTATTACCGCCACCTGACCGGGCGCGTTTTCAATTGTCTCATCCGCCTGCTCGTTTTGCCGGACATACAAGACACCCAATGCGGGTTCAAATGCTTCCGCGCCGCCGTGGCCGAAGACATCTTCCGATACCAAACGCTCACCGGATGGTCGTTCGACGTCGAAATCCTGCATATTGCCCGTCAGCGCGGCTACCGCATCACCGAAGTCCCCATTCGCTGGTACTACAGCACCGAAAGCAAGATCCACATCCTGCGTGATTCCTGGCGCATGTTCCTCGACCTGCTAACGATCCGCCGCAACGCCCGGCGAGGAATCTATGATTCGTAGTGATGACTTCAGTCGTCAAACGGCTGAAGCCGTTACTACCCCCCTATTTTCCACGCTCGAATTCGACCAAGCTCTCTGGAACGGCGGCTTTAGCTGTGTCGCCGGGATTGACGAGGCCGGGCGCGGCGCATGGGCTGGGTCGGTGTGCGCAGCCAC
>JALHUM010000353.1 GCA_022865905.1 Anaerolineales bacterium
CCCATCGTCGAGCCGACGTGCGCCAGCATCAGCTTGCCGGTCACGTCGCCGATGGCCCAGATGCCCGGGATATTGGTTGCCATGCGCTCGTCAATCTCGATAAAGCCGCGCTCGGAGATCTTGACGCCGACCTCTTCCAGTCCTAGCCCTTTGGAATTAGACCGGAAGCCAATCGCGACCAGGGCCTGCTCCGCTTCGAGGACCTTTGTCTCCCCTTTAGCGGATACCGTCACCTTCACGCCCGTTTCGGTCGCCTCGACCGATTCGACCTTATGCCCGGCCAGCGCCTGGATGCCGCGTTTCTTGAAAGCCTTCTCCAACTCGGCGCTGACTTCTTCATCTTCCAGCGGCACCAGGCGCGAGAGCATCTCGACGATGGTCACGTCCACGCCGTAGGAACTCCATACGGTGGCAAACTCCACGCCGATCGCACCTGAGCCGATGATGATAACCGACTTGGGCAGCTTCTCCTGGGTGATCGCTTCCAGGTAAGTCACGACCTTCTCCCCGTCCACTTTCCACGCGGCGGGAACCATGGCGCTGGCGCCTGTGGCAACCACAACGTTCCTGACTTTCAGTTCGGTCAGCTTGCCGTCCTTGTCGGTCACAGCCACCGTGTCCTTCGCTATGACTTTTGCCGTGCCCATGTGGACGGCGATGTTGTTCTTCTTCATCAAGAAGCCGATGCCCTTAACCAGTCGGTCCGAAACCTGGCGCGAGCGCTTGACGGCAACGCCGTAATCGAGCCTCAGGTTCTCGAACGAGAAGCCGAATTCCTTGCCGCGTTCGCGCAGGGTATGGACAACTTCGGCGTTCTTCAAAAGCGACTTGGACGGGATGCAACCCACGTTCAGGCACACGCCGCCCAGCCACTGCTTATCCATGATAGCGACTTTTTGTCCAAGCTGTGCGGCGCGGATGGCGCAGACATAACCAGCAGGCCCGGCACCAACAACGATAACATCATATGATTCCATGATGGATCTCCGTCAGAGAATATGCCGGTCACAGACCAGGCGAAAGTGATAACCGTAGATCGCAAAGCTAATTGCCAGCGGAAAAAGGCGTGGGCGGCGAAAGAGCGTCCACAGGAAAAGATTCCAGTATTGGAGGCGTTCTTTGCCGACGATCCCTAGTTGGACAATAGAGCGGAAAAATGCCCCAACATATTGGAAGTCAAAGGGAATAGTGATCTTCGGCGGCTTGTATTCTTTCAGGAAGGTTTTAACGCGGGCATAGTAATTCTTGGGAGCGTAGAGATACCCAACAACAGCCCGGTATCCCTTCTGCAGTGTTTCGAGGCTCATCTTGGGGATAATGTTCGTTGCGCCGTCTACGTTATCGCCTGAGAATGCCCCAACCAGGCGCTTCTCACGCTTCAAGCGTTCGTAAAGCCGGGTGCCGATGGGTGCTTGCAGCAGGCCGACCATGGCGGTCACAATGCCACTTTTTTGGATGAAGTCAATTTGCCGCTGGAAAATGGAAGGGGTGTCGCTGTCGAATCCGATGATGAAGCCGCCCTGAACCTGCAAACCGGCGCGTTGGATGCGCTTCACGTCTGCGACCAGGTCGCGGTGCCGGTTCTGTGTCTTGTTGCACTCGGCCAGGCTGTCCTCATCCGGCGTTTCAACGCCGATGAAGACCGTGGTGAAACCCGCCTGTGCCATCAAGTTCATGAGCTTTTCATCGTCAGCCAGATTGATAGAAATCTCCGTATTGAACGGCATGCCAGCTATCCCCTTGCGCCATTCGATCAAGGCAGGTAACAGTTTTTCCTTGAGATGCCTCTTATTCCCCATGAGGTTATCGTCAACGAAAAAGACGCTCTCACGCCATCCGAGCTGGTACAGCCCATCCAACTCGCGAATGATCTGTCCGGCAGTTTTGACGCGCGGCCGGTGTCCAAAAAGTGCGGTAATGTTGCAAAACTCGCAATCGAAGGGGCAGCCGCGTGAATACTGGACCGACATGGTGGCGTAGTGCTTCAAGTCAGCCAATTCCCACAGCGGCGCAGGGGTTTGTCGGATATCGGGAAATTCATTCGAAGTGTAGTCGCGTCTTGCCCGACCCTGCTCAAGGTCCCGCAGGAAAGGCGGGAGCGTCACCTCGGCTTCGTTCAGTATGAAATGGTCTACGTTTTCAAACTGTATATACTCTGCGCTGAATAGCGGCCCGCCGGCGACGACTTTCAATCCAGCCGCCTTACAGCGGGTAATGACTTGGCGGGTGGATTCCCTCTGGACGACCATGGCGCTGACGAAGGCGTAATCTGCCCAGGCTAGATCCTTGTCATTGAGTTTTCGCACGTTCAAATCTACCAGACGCTTCTCCCAATGCGAGGGCAGCATGGCAGCTACAGTCAGCAAGCCCAGAGGCGGCGTGGAAGCTCTCTTACGGATAAATTTCAGGGCATGTTTGAAACTCCAGAACGTATCTGGAAACTCAGGATAAAGCAAAAGGATTTTCATCTCAATCTCCAGTCATCATATAACGAGGAAGCCATTATAATGCGGTGACTTCCTTGCTTCGCGATATGATAGCAGATCTTCTTGTCGAAATCCCTTGCTGATCGGCTTACGACGCCTAACAGGGCGGTGTTGACGAACAATGGTCTGGACTTTCCCCTCACTCCCGCCTTCTCACAAGTTATGGAGACAGATATTACGCCCCGTTGACCTCGACAATTGTCAGCAAACTTGCTCCCATTATAGCGCAGGAGACAACAGAAAGGACGATGAATACCACTATTCTTAGGGAATTCTAACTTCTATCATCAGCAGCGAAGCGTTGCCAGGAAAAGAAAAAACCGGCCGCGGAAAGTGCGATGAAATCCTCATCACCATACCCTTCCAAGATCGACTCCTCCGTCCTTTTTTCTTGTATAATCTCTTATCAGGATTAACTCAAGGGACCGTCTTGGACTAGTGGTTACACATAATCCCCGTATTGCGGGGATAATCCCCAAGCAATTCCTTGATGATAGCCTGAAATATGGCAACCATGACCTCCCCAAAACGGCTTAGTGGTAACCGATGGGCTACCATAGTTCAACTCGGTTTGATACGGCGGCGCATTGACCACTCCCTCTCCGCTTTCTCTCTCTCCGCCGTATCAATCCTTAATTCGTTGGGCGGCTGATTATCGCGGCGAAAGGAGATAGAAATGAGTCGCAAATTTTCTCACTCAGTCTTTGGGGTGATATGGATTATATTGTTTGTAGTTGGGTGCGGTGCTCCCGTAGCAACACCA
Source organism: Anaerolineales bacterium (assembly GCA_022865905.1). Lineage (GTDB taxonomy): Bacteria > Chloroflexota > Anaerolineae > Anaerolineales > Villigracilaceae > CG2-30-58-95. The sequence goes on from JALHUM010000353.1 coordinate 3,250, forward strand.
GTTCCACCAACCGCCTCGCCAACGCCCACCCAGGTCACAGCGAATATGACCGTCACCTTTGATGGGAATGAATGTACTTATGACAGCCCGCAGTCAGTCCCGGCGGGCAAGATCACGGTAGATTGGGTGGTCAAGAATAAAGACCACGACAAATTTGGGCTTGTGATCGTAACTCTGAATGAAGATAAGACCTTTGAGGACCTTGACCAGTGGCCATCACCGGATCCGCCCCCCTGGCTGACCATCGTTAACGGTTGGGAAACGCCCCCAGACAGCAGGAAACAGGTGACCGCGCAGATAACGAATGGACCGTTCTATTTTGTTTGTTTCTACTCACCGCCCGATACAAAGTACGGCACATTGGGTCCGGTGGCTGTTGAGGCGGCAGAACCCACATTAGAAGCCCTTCCCACCATCACCCCCCATGCCGCTCCGACTGCGGCAGCCCACCCCAGGCCAGTAGTAATTGATACCGACATGGCTGCGGACGACTGGATGGCGATTCTCTATTTGCTCCAACGAACCGATATCTCCATACAGGCAATCACGGTGGCCGGAACGGGCATAGGACACTGCGACCCCGGTGTACAACATGCCCTTGGGCTGGTCGCACTGGCTGCCTATGCGCCGGTGCCAGTGTCTTGTGGGCGGGAGACCCCGCTGATCGGGAACCACGCTTTCCCGGATAGTTGGCGCGTAGCCGCTGATACGTTCATGAGCACGGGCTTGACCCTGCCAGAGGGGCAGAATCCAATTTCGGGGAAGACCGCCGTTGAACTGCTTGCTTCGGCGATCCAATCGTCACCCGAAAAGGTCACCGTACTCGAGATTGGCCCGCTCACCAACATAGCGGAACTTTTACAGAGTACCCCCTCGGCCGCCAAGAACATCAAGATGATCTATGTAATGAGTGGGGCTGTGCATGTACCAGGCAACGTCGGCACTTCCGCGCCTATTGACAATCTGGTAGCCGAATGGAATATTTACGTTGACCCGCGCGCGGCGAATATCGTCTTTGAGTCAGACGTTCCGATCACGCTTGTGCCGCTGGATGTGACCAACCAGGTCAAGATCACGGATGATTTCTATCGGCATCTACAAGCTGGCCATCTCACACCCGAAGCAACGTGGATTTTTAACCTCTTCACGAGAGAGCGAGGCTACTTCCAGGCAAACGATTATTTCTGGGACCAACTGGCAGCCGCTGTGCTGACAGACGAGAGCCTGGTGACTTTTAAAGATGACACGCTGTGCGTGGTGGAAGAGGAAGGGCCGCAGAGCGGTCAAACGCAAGTAGTGACGGGCTGTCCAAACATCCGCGTCGCTGTGTCGGTCAATGCAGCGCGTTTTGAACAGGTTTTTCTGGATACATTGAATAACCCGTAGTGAACGAGTCCAGAACCAATCCACTCAAGTTTGCCGCCCAACAAGCGTTTGCAGCCGACTGCCTTCAGCGCGGGTATGCGCGGCGCGTCTTGCCAGCCATTGCTTTGGTTATTGGAGCGATTCTTGCCAGAGTCGGCGGCGGCTGAACCGCGTGCCGTTGGGTGGCCTGAGGAGCCACGTCAGGATTACATGACTGACTCTCGCGAACACTCTAATGATTGTGTTATATTCCAAGTACTACGCGTTCCCCGTGCCAGAAGGAGGCATCTATGACTAAAGACTTAATCGTTTTGCTGGAAGACCGCCCCGGTACACTCGCTGAATTAGGCGAAGCCCTGGGCAAGGCGGGCGTAAATATTGAAGGCTTGTGTGGGCTGCCCATTCAAGGCAAGGGCGTGTTTCACATTTTGGTCGAAGACACCGCCGCTGCACGCCGCGCCCTCGAAGCCGCCAAATTTCAGGTACAAGAAGAGCGTGACGTACTTGTCTTGAAAATGGAGGACCGACCTGGCGAAATCGGGCGGGTCTGCCGCAGAATCGCTGCCGCCGGTGTCAACATCACCCTCACCTACTTGGCAACGAATACCCGGGTGGTGTTCGGCGTTGATAATCTGGACAAGGCGCGCTCTGCGGCGCAAGCCAAGTAAGGGCGCGGCATTTCTCGGCGAGCCAAGTCGAAAGGGGGAAATATGCTTGTCTCGCAGTACGGGATGGGCCAAGCTGTGTCTGTGATACAATGGCCACCCAACCCTTCGCTGCAGCGGACGCGGCTACGCCGCGCGGTAACTGGTCGATCTCATTCGCAGGCGTTTGGGTTCGCGACCGTTCGGGACTAGCATTGAAGCGCGGCTGAACCCAACTATTAGGAAGTAACAACACCCAAAAACAAACGTCCCGCAGGCTGTTGGACCCTGCGGGAAGTTTATGTCTTAGGCTTCCCGTTTTGCTATATCGCCAGCGCTTGCTCCATCTGCTGCTTCACGTACGTAAAAATGATGCTCAACGGCAAATGCTGCGGACAGGATTGCTCGCACATCCCGCAGCCAGCGCAGGAGGCCAGCCAGGCGGCCACGTCCTCGCGGCGGTAACGGCCCTCGAACTGGCGCGGGAATTCCACCGTGCAGATCGGGCAGGAATCCATACACATCTGGCACGAGCCGCAGTTCTCGAACTGGTCGAGCAGGGCTTCAATGTCCGTGGGCAAGACTTCCATCAGGCCGTTGATGAGGCGCTCACGCGTGCGCGTGTGACGCTCGGATAGTTTCGCCAGCATGATGTCGCGCTTCGTGGAGAGGGCAGGGTCAGCCGTACCATCCGTGAGGGTTTTCCAGTCCAACGGGCCGTTCTTCACATCCACCAGCACCGTCTGGCGGACGGGTAAGCCGAGGATGCCGATGTTCACATCGGCCTCGGTCGCGCCGGGGGAGACGCACATCTGGCAGGCGGCGCGGTAGCGGTAGGCGCTGATGCCGCCCTGCGGGGCGAACTGCAAGGCTTCACCCGTCAGCCCCTCCTCCGAGCCTTTGCGGGCGGCGCGCCATTCGAACTCATCCTCTGGGAAAGTGCCCAGACAGTCCACACACAGGGTCAGCAGGCGTTCGGTCTGGATGACGCCGCGTCCGGCATTCTCGGTCAAAGCGCGCATTTCGCACGGTCGCAGCAGAACACCGACGCGGCCATCCTTGTGTTCCTTGAGTACCTCCGGGATCACCTTGGCTATGTTCATCAACATCAACGGCTGGAAGGGGTTGACCTCCTCCAATCCGGCTGGATCGGTCAGGATGTGTTTCTGGCCCTTGGCATTGGGGGGGATGACCAGCGCATCGAGACCGGCAGCTTGCCAAACGTCCTGCAGGAAGCGGTGGACCGCTCCCAGCGGGTCGCCTTTGGTTTTCAGCATCCATTGTGAACTCATAAGACACCTCCGGTTGGGTGTCGTTGCGAGGGGCGTTCTTCCCTGGCACTTGCGCGCCAGGGCAAGTGTGCCCCGAAGCAACCCCCGACTCGCGAGAAGATTGCTTCGTCGGTCTTCGACTTCGCTGCGCTTCGCTCCCTGGCCTAGCCCGTCAGGGCAGGCAGGCCTCCTCGCAACGACACATCTAAACCTCCATCTGCGCGGCCAGCAGCTCGGCAATATCCATCACCTTGATCTGTTCGCCGATGCCCTTGGAGCGGATGGCGTCGTCGAACATCAGCAGGCAGTAGGGACAGGCAGTCGCTACGACTTCAGCTTTGGCGTCCAGCGCGTCCTTGAGCCGGTGGTGATTGATGCGCGTGTTGGCATCCGTCTCTAGCCACATCCCGCCACCTCCTCCGCCACAGCAGAAGGAGTTTTCGCGTTTGCGGGCCATCTCCACACGGTTAACACCGGCTTTGTCCAGCAGGGCGCGCGGCTGAGTATAAATATCGTTGTAGCGGCCCAGGTAGCAGGAGTCGTGGAAGGTTACCTTCTCCCCTCTCCCCTCGGGAGAGGGGGCGGGGGTGAGGTCCAACTCATTCAGCAGCTCACTATAGTGCAGCACCTCGTAATTCCCGCCCATCTGCGGATACTCGTTCTTGAGCGTGTTGAAGCAATGCGGGCAGGCGGTGACGATGCGGTTGAACTTGACCTTGCCGAAAGTCTCGATGTTCTGCTTGGCAAACTCCTGGAAGATGTACTCATGGCCCATGCGCCGGGCGGTCTCGCCGCAGCAGGTCTCATCGAAGCCCAGCACGGCGAAGTCCACGCCCGCCTTCTGCATCAGTTTGACGAAGGCGCGCGTGACCTTCTTATTGCGCTCGTCGAAGGCCGCCGCGCAGCCGGTGAAGAGCAGTACGTCGGCTGAATCGCCGGGAGCCAGTTCGCGCACGTTCAGCCCTTCCGCCCAGGCCATGCGGTTTTCGGGCGGCATGCCCCAGGGATTGCCCTGGCGTTCCATGTTGCGCATGGTGTCGCCGACCGACTTGGGCATCTTGCCGGTGGTCAGCAGTTGGTAACGGCGCAGGTCAACCACTTCGTCCACCGGGTTGATAAAGGCTGGGCACTTGACCAGGCACGCGCCGCAGGTGGTGCAGTACCAGGGATATTCCTCGGTCATGACCGAACCCATGATCTCAGCCTCAGGTTTCATCTCGCCGGTCACCAGCCCGCCGACCATCGTCTTGCGCAGGGTTTGAATCAAATCGCGGGGCGAATAAGGCATTCCGCTGTAGTTGGCCGGGCAGGCCTCCTCGCAGCGTCCACAGCGCAGGCATGCGTCGAAGGAGAGCAGTTGCTGGGGCGTGAACTCGGTCACTTTGCCGACGCCCAGGATTTCGGTCGTCTCGATGTCTTCGATCTTCGCCAACTCGCCCGTTTGACGGCGTGGGCGGACGAGGATGTTGAGCGGCGTGTTGACCAGATGCCGCATCTTGGTGAATGGGACCAGGCCGACTAGCAGCAACGCTAGGATGACATGGGTATAAACCAGCGCGTCGTGAACAGCCGCGGCTTCCTGGACCGGGAAACCGGTCGCCGTCATAATGGTAGCCTGAAGTATGGCTACCATAATGGACGCGGCCCAGTTCCCGACCGGCGACCAGGCCGCCCAGGGTGGATTGGTTACCATCAAGCGAATGCCCTCGTTGGTGAAGCCCACGAAGGCGATGAGGAAGAGCAGCAACAGAGCCACCGTATCGTCCCAATGCGTTTCGAGCGTCTTGGGGCGCAGCACGTAGCGACGGAAAGCTGCCATCAGCACACCGAGCAGGATGAAGGCTCCGGCAATGTCCATCACCAGTTCGTAGCCTAGGTACCAGCCGTTACGGGGGAAGGTGGTGACCCAGGGTATAAAGAGTTTCATGTTCAGGATGTTGATAATTGTCCCGAGCACCTGTATGGTCACGCCCCAAAAGATCATGAAGTGCATCACGCCGGGATAGAGCTTCTTGAGAATGCGCACCTGACCGAGGATATGCACAAAGAAATCCTTCACCATCGGCATAGTCGACGCGAGCCACTCACGGAAAGTCAACCGACTGGTCACTGATGACTGATTACTGATCACTGATTCCGCGCTCACGCTTCACCTACCTTCACATAGATTTGCCCATCCACCACCTCGGCAGCCAGCGCGAGAAGCGGCTTGGGCGGTGGGCCGGAGATCACGCTGCCGTCCGCGGCATTGAAGTAACCATCGTGGCAGGGGCATTCCAGTCGCTTTGTCTCAGGATTCCATTTGACGAGGCAGGCGAAGTGCGTGCAGACCGCCGAGTAGGCTTTCAGGCCGTTCTCGGTATTGATAACAATGGCCGGGTAGCGGCCAAACTCAACTATCTTGGCCTCGCCCACTTGAAGTTCGCTCTCCGGGCAGACCAGCACCGGCTCGGTGGGCATCTCTATCAGTTTGGGCGGGTAGAAATATGCCACAACCGGCGTTGCCACGGCGCTCACCCCGATCAGTGCGCCGGCTCCTTGGAGCAGTTTCAAAAAGTCGCGTCGTGTGATGTCGCTCATGTTAACTCACCTCTCCCCAGATGGTCAGGGCAATGACGAGGATCAGGCCGAGGATGGTCACTGCCAGGCGGATCCATGTGGCTTTCTTGGAGTCCTCCTTTTTATCGAAGAAGGGCCACAGCATGACTACGACCAAGGCTGCCATGATGGAAACCACGCCGAAGGCTGTCCCTTCGATGCCTAAAATGTTTGGCGGAATGATCTTGAGGATCTGGTACAGGAACAGGAAATACCATTCCGGCTTGACGTGCATGGGCGTGTTCAGCGGGTCAGACGGAGCCTGCAAGCCGACCGGGAATAGCAGACCGAGAAAGCCGACAATGACGGCCAAGACGACAATCCCTATCATCACGTAGAGTTCGGTTTTGACGTGATCAGGATAGAAGGGGATGCCGTCTTTTTCAGTTTCAGGATTGGGTGTAGTCATAGTCTTCTCCTATAGCGGCTTCTTGACGCCCAGCCGCCGCACCATCATGAAGTGCACCAGCATGAGCGCCACCGTTGCCAGCGGGATGACGATGATGTGCAGGGCGTAGAACCGGCCCAGGGTCGCCTCGCTCACGTTCCAGCCGACGCGCAAAAAGACGAGCGCCAAGTTACCGATGGCCGGGATGACGCCCGCGATCTGCGTGCCGACGGTTGTGGCCCAGAAGGCGCGCTGATCCCAGGGGAGGAGATAACCGGTGAAGCCAAAGGCCAGCGTCAGGATAAGCAGCAGCACGCCGCTGACCCAATTCAGTTCGCGCGGCCGCTTGTACGCGCCCATGATGAAGACGCGCAGCATGTGCGCCACGCATATCACGATCATGCCATTGGCCGCCCAGGAGTGAATGGCGCGGATGGCCGATCCGAAGCGCACTTCGTTCTCGATGAACTGGATGCTGGCGTAGGCGCCCGCAGCAGTCGGCTTATAGTAAAAAGCCAGCATGATGCCGGTCAGGCCTTGAACGACGAATAGAAAAGCCGTAATGCCGCCCAGGCAGTACCACCAGTGCAGTGCGTACTTCGGCACCGGCTTCTTGAGGATCTTGGACAGCGGCTCGGAAATCTGGTAGCGTTCATCCACCCACGCGGCAGCGCGGACGGTGAGCGGTTTCCACCGCTTGCGCTGCGTCCAGACCGAGGCCGAGCGGTAGACGCCGAAGGCGAAGACAAGTCCAAATGTGCCGAAGACGAGCCAGCGGGCGAGTGGCGTCCAGAGATTCTTGTTCTCCCCCGTGATGTGACAGGACAGGCAGGGTTCCTGCTTGGGCGGTGGGATTGTCGCTGCCAGGCCGGAGGCGGGCTGGTTCGTCAATGCCGCCTCGACCAGCGGCCAATTGATCTCTCCTGCCTGTTCGGCCGTGGACATGGCTTGTACGTGGACGGCTGTGGCGATGAGCACGATCCCCGCCACCAGCATCACGGCCAACCCGATGATGAGTTTCTTACGTGACGAATCGGTCATGGGTCACCTCGATAATTAGATTTTGGCGATGGTATTCCATTCACCGCAGAGTGTAAGGTCGTGAAACGGAAATCAAAGTGGCTCTGCCGTTAATCCACTCATAGCATACTGGAATAGAGACTGTCTGTCATCCGCCTCAGGCCTGAACTGCCCTCGGGCGCGTGCCTTATTTTATAATTATACATCACCTACCGACCGGTCGGTAGGTGATTATCGACCAACAGGATGCGGATCTTGTCCATCCCTACTATTTTACGTCTTGAGAGGGGGAAACACAACGACAGAAATCAGGTTTCTATTTGACGTTACTCCCCATTTCTTCAG
>JALHUM010000354.1 GCA_022865905.1 Anaerolineales bacterium
GGACACCAGTACATCGGCACCGAGCACATCCTGCTCGGCCTGGTGCGCTCTGAGGGCGCGGGGATGGGAATCCTGAAGAAACTGGGCCTGACCCCCGAACAGGTGCGCCGCCAGACCCGCCGCGTGCTCCAGGAATCCAGCCAGACGCCCGTGCCGGAAGGCGTGAAGCCGCGCGGCAAAGAAACCAAGACGCCGCTGGTGGATCAACTCGCCACCGACCTGACCACCCTGGCCGAAGAAAACAAACTGGACCCGGTCATTGGCCGCCAGATGGAGATCGAGCGCGTTATTCAGATACTGGCGCGGCGCACCAAAAACAACCCGGCGCTGATCGGTGAACCCGGTGTCGGCAAGACGGCCATCGTCGAGGGGCTGGCCCAACGCATCATCGAGGGCGACGTCCCTGCGCCGCTGCTGAACAAGCGCGTGCTCAAACTGGACGTGGGTTCGCTGGTGGCCGGCACGATGTACCGCGGCCAGTTCGAGGAACGCCTGAAGCGCGTCATTGACGAATTGAAGCAGGCCAAATCCATCCTCTTCATTGACGAATTCCACATGCTGGTCGGTGCAGGCGCGGCTGGCTCTGCGGTGGATGCGGCCAACATCCTCAAGCCTGCCCTCTCGCGCGGCGAGTTACAGTGCATCGGCGCGACAACCCTGGATGAATACCGCAAGCACATCGAATCTGATGCCGCGCTGGAGCGCCGTTTCCAACCCATCGTCGTGGACGAACCCACCGTCGAAGAGACAATCGAAATCCTCAAGGGCGTGCGCAAGATGTACGAGGAACACCACCACCTCGTCATCTCGGATGAGGCCGTCGAAGCGGCTGCCCGGCTCTCGTCGAGGTACGTAACGGAGCGATTCCTGCCGGATAAGGCCATTGACCTGATTGATGAGTCCGCTTCGCGCGTGCGCATGTACAAGTCCGACGCGGCCAAATCGGCCAAGGATATTTACAGCCAGTTGAAGCAGGTGCGCGCTAGCCGCGCCCTGGCCGTCGAGGAAGGCAAGCCGGAAGAGATCCAGACTTGGCAGGAGCAGGAAACCAGCCTGACTGACCAGTTGGAAAAGATGCGCACCGCCTGGGACCGCGCCAACAGCCCGGTGGTCAGCGCCAACGACATCGCTGAAGTGGTCGCCATGTGGACGGGTGTTCCGGTCATGCAGATCGCCGAGGAAGAGTCGCAGCGTCTGCTCAAGATGGAAGAGGAACTGAACAAGGTCATCATCGGCCAGGGCGAGGCCATCAAGGCCATCGCCAAGGCCGTACGGCGGGCGCGGGCGGGACTCAAAGACCCGCGCCGGCCCATCGGCTCGTTCATCTTCCTCGGTCCGACCGGCGTCGGCAAAACAGAATCGACTAAGGCCCTGGCCAAATTCATGTTCAGCAGCGAGGACGCCCTCATCCAGCTCGACATGTCCGAGTTTATGGAGCGGCACACCGCCAGCCGCCTGGTCGGCGCGCCGCCCGGCTACATCGGCTACGAGGACGCCGGCCAACTGACTGAAGCTTTGCGCCGCCGCCCATACTCCATCGTGGTTTTCGACGAGGTCGAGAAAGCCCATCCCGAAGTCCACAACATGCTGCTGCAGATCATGGAAGAAGGCCATCTCTCCGACGCACGCGGACACACGGTGGATTTCCGCAACGCCATCATCGTGATGACCACCAACGTCGGCGCGGAGGAGATCAAGAAGCAGACCTCGCTCGGCTTCCAACTGAAGCGCGATGAGAAGACCGATGAGCGCCTGTCTTACGAAGAGATGCGCAAAAAGCTGACCGAGGCGCTCAAGAAGGTATTCCGCCCTGAGTTCATCAACCGCGTGGACAGCGTCATCGTCTTTCGCTCGTTGAACAAGGATGACATCCGCCAGATCGTGAAACTGGAATTGAACAAGGTGACGGAACGCCTGGTCGAGCACGAGGTGACGCTGACCGCCACCGACACAGCCCTGGACCTGTTAGCGGAGCAGGGCTACGACGCGGAGATGGGCGCCCGTCCGCTGCGGCGCATCATTCAACTCAAGGTGGAAGATCCGCTCTCGGACGCGCTGCTGGCCGGGACGTTCCACGAAGGTGATACGATTTTAGTGGATGTGGAAGAAGAAGAGGTAATGCTGAGGCGGACTGAGGAGAAGACGCCTGAACTGGTAGCATGAAATGAATAAACATGACTCACCCCGAATTTGAGCTTCGGGGTGAGTTTTGTATCAACGGCTTGATTTTACAGACCCTTCCCCCTTCCCCCTTGCCCCCTCCCCCGATATTCGGGGGAGGGGCAGGGGAGGGGGCTAGTTTTTGCCACAATTATTAAATTCGGGATGAGTCACTTCTTCGTTTTCATCTTTTTGCTTCTCGAAGAATCATTCTTCTTTTTCGAACCAGCGGTAGACCAATCCCGCCAGCAACGCGCCGGCGATCGGCGCGACCCAGAACAGCCAGGAGCTGTCCCAACGCCCACCCGCCAACGAATACTGCCGGGCCAGTGCTGCGCGCCGGGTTGACCGACAGGTTGGTCACTGGGATGCCGACCAGGTGGATCAGTAACTAAACTTTACTTTTCCTGTTGACACATCTACTGCGTAGATGTTTGCGTCCAGAGAAATGTAGAGTAAATTATCCTGCCAACCGATGACCTTCGGAACAAAATAGAAGTCGCCGGTCACGGCTTTGAGCGCCACGCTGGTTTGGCTAGTCAGGGTCCCGTCAGCGGGATTCACTGTCTGGATGACGAGCTGGTTGGGAGCGGCCTGGAACTGGATCAAAACCAGTTGACCGGAGAGCAGGTTCCAGGTCCAGCCCGCTTCGTCTTTGTCCACCAGGCCAACCAGTTCATTGGGCGGGTCAATCGGTTTGGCATTCACCAAGTCCATCCGCCAGAGACGCTCGCCGGAAATTGCCTCCACCCCCCATATTTCGAAGCGCTCGCTGCCGCGCGTCCGCCGGGCGCGGACGATGAGTCGGTCGCCCGTCACTGCCAGCGGGATGAACTCGTAATCCTCGTCGGTCAGGAGCGTTTGCAGCGCGCCGATGGCCTTGTCCACGGCCAGCAATTGATGCCCGTTGCTAAAGGAGAGGTGGGTTCCTGTGGGCAAGCCAGTGAAACCATAAGGCGAAAAACTGTACCATTCGTCGTCGAGGGCCTGCCAGGAGGTCTTACCGCTAGCGAGGTCCAGGCGCTGGACGCAGCCGGGGGAGGAATCGAAAACCAGGTAGAGAGCGTTCTCGGCTTCGTCGTAGAGCAGACCCGAATCGGTATCCAGCGTGGCGGAGGAATACTCGCTGCAGGGACAGGCCGGGGTGATGATATTCTGTTCCGCTCCGGTGACAGGATCGAGAAATACCAAGCTGTAGGTGTAGTCGTCGCCAGTGTAATCGAGCAGCACGAGCGAGCCGCCCATCAGCTGCAGGGTTCGGTCGTATCCGGCCAGCCGCCTGCTCCAGGCCAGCGTGCCAGTGGCCGCGTCGTAAGCCTGCACGGATTGGTCGAGGTTCATGGTCAGCACCCGCCCGTCCGTGACCAACAGGCTGGGTTCGCCATAGTTCAACTTGTCGGGCATCTGGGTCTGCCAGACCAGGCTGCCGTCGGCCACCTGGTAGGCAAGCAGGCCGGTCCCATTCGCCACGTAGACCAGGCTGCCGCCCTGGGCGATGGCGTCCACGTAACCGTCTCCAGACAGGGGTTTAGACCGCCAGCGCAGTTTGCCGCTCTCCGCCTCCACCAGGCCAACCAGGCGGGTTTCCTCGGTTACATTGTAGAACGCGGCGGACACATCCGAAGGGGATCCCCCCTCGGATGTCAGCAGGATAGCCGGGCCGTTGGCAATCAGGTAGGGGACAAACGGGCCTCCCGGCTGGGAGAGCGCAAAGGCGAGGACGCCGCCGACGATGAGCAGGATGACCAGGGCAATCGAACAGCCCAGCCAGACCGGATTTGTTGACCGGGCGGGCGGAGTGACGGATGGCTGCCCCGTGATTTCCGGGCGGGGGGTGAGCGGGATGCCGGTCAGCGCGGCCTCGACCTGGTCTACCACATTCGTGGCTTTGGTCAGGCTCACGTCGGCGGCTTCACGATAGCGTCTGATGGCTCTGATCTTGTTCCCTGCCCGGAGCAGTTCCTGGACTTCTTCCAGCACGCGCCCTGTTTCCTCGGGCGTCAGCGGACCAGTAACCACCCGGCGCGCCTCGATCACGTTGCCCGCCTGGAGCGCCTCCACGGCGTCTTTGGCCTCTTTCAAGCCGACATCGTACAGATCGCGGTACCGGCGGATGGCCTCTATAATCTTGCCATTATCAGCCAGTTGGCGGATTTCCTCCAACGAGGCGGGCGCGGCCGCTTCCGGCGCGGTTGGGAGGCCGGGCACGAGGGCGATGGTATTGCAAAATTTACAGCGGACGAGCGAACTTTTTCCATCCACATCCAGCGGCGCGCCGCAGGAGGGACAGGTCAGGGTGGTGGGAGTATTTTCGGGCATGAGGCCTCCGAGATGGAAGGATGTCTAAATCAAGACTATTATCCCCCATTTGGCTGCAAAAATGCAACCCCAGAAGAATTTCCTGTCAGGATGGAATCCGATGATTACGGTGGAGGAGTAAATGCTGTATACTTTGGTTATTGGACCTAACCCTGGTGCCGAAGGCGGGGGTTGGGTCGGAGGATAACATGCCCAAAACCCACACCCGATACGTCTGCCAGCAGTGCGGACGCGTCTCCGCCGGTTTCATGGGACGCTGCCCGCAGTGCGGTTCGTTCAACAGCATGGTCGAAGAGACCGTCAGCACGGAACCGCGCTCGGCTTCGCGCGGCCTGAGCGGACGCTCGTCACCGCGACGGTTAGCGGAGGTCAGCGGGGATGCTGAAGAGCGTATCCCTGTCCCGATTGGTGAGTTCGCCCGCGTGCTGGGCGGCGGCATCGTCCCTGGCTCGATCGTGCTGGTCGGCGGCGATCCAGGCATCGGCAAGTCCACGCTGATGCTGCAAATGACCCTCGAAATGGCGAACAGGCTCAGGGTCCTGTACGTGTCCGGCGAGGAGTCCGATCGGCAGATCAAGATGCGGGCGGTGCGCCTCCTGCCCGAGGCGGCGAAGAAGCCGTCGGTCTTACCCGAAAATTTATACCTCGTCACGGAAACCAACCTGGACACGATCCTGGAGCACGTGCAGGAGGTTAAACCGTCGCTGCTGATCGTGGACTCGATCCAGACCGTTTACATGACGGAACTGGAATCGGCAGCCGGTTCGGTCTCGCAGGTGCGTGAGTGCGCCTCGCGCCTGCGGGAACTGGCCAAATCGTCGGGCGTGGCGGTTTTCGTCATCGGACACGTCACCAAAGAGGGGACGATTGCCGGGCCGCGCGTGCTGGAGCACATCGTGGATACGGTGCTGTACCTGGAGGGCGACCGGTTCCAGGCTTACCGCCTATTGCGCTCGGTGAAGAACCGCTTCGGGGCAACGGCGGAGGTGGGCGTCTTCGAGATGAGCGAACGCGGCCTGGCGGAGGTGCCCAACCCGTCGGAGGTTTTCCTAGCCGAGCGGATGGTCAACGCGGCCGGCTCGGCGATTGCCGTCACGATGGAAGGCACGCGTCCGCTGCTGGTGGAGATCCAGGGTCTGACTAGCCCGGCGCAGTTTGGCAATGCGCGCCGCACCCCCAAC
>JALHUM010000355.1 GCA_022865905.1 Anaerolineales bacterium
ACCGGATAATGCAGTTGGGTGTCCGCCAGGATCTCGTCCTTTGACCAGAATCCGGCCAGTGGGAAGATGCCCGCCAGCGCCAGCGCGCCGATCAGATACAACCAGAACGTGACCGGCATCTGCTTGCGGAGTCCACCCATGTTACGCATGTCGCTTGGGTCAAATACCTCTTCTCCATGGTGGGACGGACTCCCATGCCCGTCTTTCGGTGGCGTGGGAGCCGCCTCTGCGGATATTTCGGATTTCCCATGGTGAGCGAGATGATGATGCCCGCGCTCCAATCCGAGAATAACCGAACCTGCCGAGAGGAAGAGCAGAGCCTTGAAAAAAGCGTGCGTGACAAGATGGAACATCCCGGCCACGAAAGCGCCCATCCCAACCGCCGCCACCATGAAACCGAGCTGCGAGATGGTCGAGTAGGCCAGCACCTTCTTGATGTCGTACTGCCCGACGGCGATGGTCGCGGCAAAAAGTGCGGTCACCGCTCCGGTCAAGGCCACGATATATTGCGCATTAGGCACCAGCGTGTAGAGTGGCGCGGAACGGGCGACCAGGTACACGCCCGCCGTCACCATCGTGGCGGCATGGATCAGGGCCGAGACCGGCGTCGGGCCGGCCATGGCGTCAGGCAGCCAGATGAAGAGCGGGATCTGCGCCGATTTGCCGGTCACGCCAATCAGCATGAACAACGTAATGGCGGTGATCACGCCTGGCATGAGGTGCGCCACCTCAGCCGCTTTCCCAAACACCTCCCCGAATTGCAGGCTGCCGAATGCCCAGAACATGGTGAAGGCCGCCAGGATGAAGCCGAAGTCGCCGATGCGGTTGACGACAAAAGCCTTCTTGGCCGCCTCGGCGTTAGCGAAACTCGGCCGCCCCAGGGTGTCCTTATCGTACCAGAAGCCGATCAGCAAGAACGAGCACAGGCCCACGCCCTCCCAGCCGACGAACAGCATTAGGTACGAGTCGCCGCTGACCAAAATCATCATCATGGCGATGAACAGGTTCAGGAAGACGAAGAAACGGCGGAAGCGGCCCGGGTCATCCTTGAAACACACGTCCTCGTGCATGTAGCCGATGGCGTAGATGTGGATCAGCGTCCCGACGCCGGAAACGACCAGCATCATCGTCACCGAGAGCGTATCCACGCGGAAGTTCCAGGGGATGTTCAATGTGCCGATGCGGATCCACTCGGCGAACGGGACAACTTGCGCCTCACCGTGCGCGCCGGACAACGAAACTGCCAGCAAAACCGAGACGACGAAAGCCAGCCCGGACGCCGCGCTTGCCAGCCAGCCGATGGCCTTCTCGCCAATTTTGCCGCCAAAGATGATATTGATCAGCAGCCCGATGACGGGGAAGAAGACGATCAGCGGCACGAGGAAGAAAAATGCGCCAGAAGTTGCGACTTCGCTTAAGAGCATATCATTTCTCCGTAGCCGTAATGCGTAAAACGTAAAACGTGAACGGGGCGACCATTACATTTTACGCTTCACGTTTTACGTATTATCCTTTCAAACTATTCATCAAGTCCACGTCAATGCTGTGCTTGGTGCGGAAGATGACCACGATCAGCGCCAAGCCGACCGCCACTTCCGCAGCCGCCACCGTCATCACGAAGAAGACGAAGATCTGGCCGTTGAGCACGTTGAAAGCCCGCGAGAAGGCCACGAAGGCTAGGTTGGCCGCGTTCAGCATCAACTCGACCGACATGAAGATGATCAGCGGGTTGCGCCGGATGAGCACGCCCAGCACGCCGAGGGCGAACAAGATGGCTGAGATCACGAGGTAGTAGGTTAGAGGAAGCATAGTGTCTCCGTACTGGAGTTCGTAAAGCGTAATGCGTAAAACGTAAATCACGTTTTACGTTTCACGTTTTACGTCTCCCCTTTCTCTTTCTTTGTAAGCACAATCGCACCAATCATCGCCACCAGCAGCAGCACCGAAGTGACCTCAAACGGCAGGAGATACTGGCTGAACAACATCGTACCGATGGCCTGTACCGCACCTTCGGTGTTGAGGGCTGCTTCCGGATTGGAAAGGGCGGTCGTGATGGATAACCTCTGGAAGAGCAGGAACCCCGCCTCGGCCAGCAAGACGACGGTCAGCGCGATAGCCAGCGGACGCTGCCAGGGCAGCACCTGCCCTTTTGGCAACTTCTCCGCGCCGAGCAGCATGATGACGAACAGGAACAGCACCATGATGGCCCCGGCGTAGACCGTCACCTGGGCCATGGCGATGAACGGCGCGCCAAGCAGCAAATAGAGCACCGCCACCGTAGCGAAGTTCAGCACCAGGAACAGCGCTGCGTAGACCGCGCTCCGGCTTACCAGCATGCCAATAGCCGTCAGCACAGCGACGACAGCCAGCACAATGAAGAGTATGAGTGTAAAGTCCATGAGCACCCTTTGCAATTTACAATTTTCGATTGCGGATTTACGATTAGGCCGCCAATCGAAAATCGTAGATCAAAAATCGTCAATCCGCTGGGTCTTTCATTTCGGGAATCGACCGCGTAAAGATACCCGGCTCCGTCTTCTGCGGCGTTGGCCTCACGCCCGCCGTCATGGCTTCGATCAGCATTTCCTTCGGATAGATCGCCTGCCTCCGGTCGGTGAAGGAAAGCTCGTAGTTATCGCCTAGCACAATGGCCTCGGTCGGACAGGCATCCTCACAGAAGCCACAGTAGATGCAGCGCAGCATGTTGATCTCGTAGGTGCTGGCGTAACGCTCACCGGGCGAGTAGCGTTCCACGTCGGTGTTTTCCGATGACTCGACGAAAATGGCGTCCGCCGGGCAGGCCGCCGCACACAGCGCACAGCCGATGCACTTCTCCAACCCGTTCTCGTAACGTTTCAATACGTGACGCCCGCGGAAGCGCGGTCGCACCGGACGCTTTTGCTCCGGGTATTGAATCGTCACCGGCTTCTCGAACATCGAGCACAGCGTCGTCCACAGGCCGCGTCCCAGTTCGATCACAGGCTCAACGACGCGCATAGTCTTTCCTCCTCAACTCACGGTCAATCATCGCAATCGCAAATATTCCCACCAGTAAAGAGACGGCCGGGATGCCCCACATCCATAGCGGATTGATTTGTTCGGCCAGGATAATTCCAACTGCCGTGATAAAGACCACCGCCAGAGAGAGCGGCAGCAACACCTTCCAGCCGAAAGCCATCAGCCGGTCGTAGCGGATGCGCGGGAAGGTGGCCCGCACCCAGATCATGCCGAAGAGCAAAATAACCAGTTTCACGAACAGGTAAACCGGGCCGAGCCAGGGCGTCCGGTCCACGCTGAAGACCGTGTTCGACAAGAACCAGAATTCACGGTAACCGCCGAAGAACAGCGTCGCGCCAATCATGCTGATAGCGATCATCTTGTCGTACTCGGCCATGAACAGCAGGGCGAACTTCATGCCGGAGTATTCGGCGTGGTAACCAGCGGTCAGTTCCTGCTCGGCTTCGGGCATGTCGAACGGCGGGCGGTTGACTTCCGCCAGCGTGGCAATCAGGAAGATGGCCGTCCCGACCGGCTGGAGCAGGACGAACCACAAGTTCTTTTGCGCAGCCACAATGTCCAGCATGCGCATCGAATCGGCCAGAAGAATGGCCGAGACGAACGACAGTCCCAGCGCAATCTCGTAACTGATCATCTGCGCCGAGGAACGCATCCCGCCCATCATGGCGTACTTGTTGTTGGAAGACCAGCCCGCCAGCACAATCCCGTAAACCGAAATGGACGCCACCGACATGATGTACAGCACGCCGACGTTGATATCGGCAATATATAGCGTGAGCTTGTGGCCGAACACGGTCAGGGTCGGGCCCCAGGGCACCACTGAGGTAATCACCAGCGCCGGCACGAGGGTCACGACCGGGGCCAGGAAGAAGATCAATTTATCCGCCTGGGCTGGCATCAGTTCTTCTTTGAAGATCAGCTTGATCGCGTCGGCGATGGGCTGCAGGATCCCCCACGGTCCGGCCCGGTTCGGTCCGATGCGCACCTGGATGCGCGCCAACGCCTTGCGCTCGTAGAGCGTCAGGTACGCAAACCCCCCCAACAGGATGAGCACCAGCACCAATCCTTTGATAAGCCACTCAATAACCAGAGCAAGAGTCATTCGCACCTTCCTTACGTTTTACTCTATTACGGGTTACGTAAACCGCAAAACGTAAAGCGTAATTTAAGTCTTCTTCAACTTAACAATTACCGGCTCCGTGATAGGGACGCCCATGCTGCGCGGGATGAGAGCAACGCCCGCCGAAATCGTCGCATCCAGCCGGACCTCCAGCCTGCTGCCGTTGACCTCGACCCGTCCGCCCGCCGCCACATCCAGCTTCTTCGCTGCCTCAGGGTGCAGGACAAGGTACGCCTCGCCGATGCGCGCTTTCAGCAATTCAGACGTGGCGACTGTCACACCCAAATCATACAGCCGCGTGACAGGCACCGCCAGCCAGTGGCCTTCGTCTGGGCGGAGAGGCTTGTGCTCCCTTCTCTCTTTGGGAGAGGAGCCGGGGGTGAGGTCCAGGGTCACCCCCAACCCCTGCTTGTTCTCAAAAGCCGTCCCGCCATAGTACAGGTCGCCGCGCCTGACAAGAGGCCATTGCTCGCTCACCTCGGCCAGCTTGCCATAAGAGATACCTGCAAAGGCCGGGATGGAGGCAGCGATCTTATCCATCACCATCGAAGCTGAACGACCTTCCAGTTCGATGCCAAATTCCTTGCCGATCTCAGCCGTGATGGCAAAATCAGCTTTTGTCTGCCCGCGTGCTGGAACCGCCGGGTAGAAACGCTGCACGCGGCGCTCACCGGAAGTGAACGAACCGTCCCGTTCGGTGTAAGCCTGGGTAGGGAGAACCACATCAGCGAGTTTCGCGGTTTCAGTTAGGAAGAGTTCCTGGACGATGACAGACTTTGCTTCTTTCAACGCGGCTGCCAGGGCCGGGGCGTCGCCAGCCGGGTCCGCCGCCACAACGTAAACAGCCTTGCCTTTCAACGCTTTCGCCAAATCATCAGCCGGATGGAAGCCAAGCTCCCAGGCGCCCTGGTCGTTGGCCCTCGGCCAGACGCCGATGAGACCATTGTTCAGCTTGCCAACGCGATCTTTAACCATCTCCGCGCAAACCGCGGCCAGCGCAGATGAGCCATCCAGCCCCAGGCCATCCGAGCCGTACAGCACAACCAGATTTTCCGCGCCGCTAATCGTCTCGCCGATATTGGCTTTCTTCGTCAATTCACTGACAGTCCCAATCTCATCCCCGTACGAATAACGAATCACGAATCTCGCATAACGCTCCAACTTCGTTTCACGCGCGCCCGCCACGATCAAGGTCACGCCGCGCTTTACAGCCAGCTTGAGGCGCAGATACCAGATAGGAGCCTCGTTGTACAAATCAGATGCAATCACAAGAATAGAACTACCCTTGCCCATCTCAGCGAAGTTCATCCCGGCGGAGACACCATAAGCCGTAGTGTACTCGCCGCCATCCATGTGAGTGTAAAGAAGGGCTTCCGCGCTAAGTCCGTCGGCCAGTTGCTTCAGGTTGAACAAATCCTCGTTGCTCAAGCGTCCACCCGCCAATACAACAACTTCTCCCTTCTTACTTTGTAACTTCTTACTCGTTTCTTCAACCGCCTCTTTCCAAGAAGCCATTCCCAGTTTGCC
Organism: Anaerolineales bacterium; assembly: GCA_022865905.1. Taxonomy (GTDB): domain Bacteria; phylum Chloroflexota; class Anaerolineae; order Anaerolineales; family Villigracilaceae; genus CG2-30-58-95. The sequence continues at coordinate 5,666 of JALHUM010000355.1, forward strand.
GTTTTTCTTGACCAGTGGCCTCGCCAACCGGTCTTCGCTCTCGGTGAAGTGATTTACGAAGCGGCCTTTATCGCAAATCCAGATCTCGTTGACCTGTTCGTTTTGGCGCGGCAGGGCGCGTTTAATGACGACCTTGCCGCCTGATTTCGCCTCACGCCGAGTATCGAAGGTGAGGTTGCAACCCACCGGGCACTGTGCACAGATGGATGCAGCCGCCTTCATCTCCCACGGGCGAGCGCCGAAACGAAAGTCCGCAGTGGTCAGCGCGCCGACCGGACAGATATCAGTGGTATTGCCGGAGAAGATCGAGTCAAAGCCCGGCTCGGAATTGGTGATGACGTCAGTCGCGCGGCCGCGATTATAGAAAGCTAGCATTGGCTCGCCCGCGATCTCATCCTGGAAACGGATGCAGCGGGCGCATTGGATGCAGCGCTCGCGATCCAGCCAGATGAGTTCGCCCAGCGGGACGTGTTTAGCCGCGTGCTGCTTTTCGTCGTACAGGAAGCGGCTCTGCGGCGAAGCGTGCGCCAGGGTCAGGTTTTGCAGCGGACACTCGCCGCCCTTGTCACACACCGGGCAGTCTAGCGGGTGGGATGTCAGCAAGAACTCGAGGATTTCCTTCTGCGAGGCCTCGGCCTTCTCGGACTGGGTCAACACCACCATACCTTCGGAGACTGGCGTGGTACAGGCAGTTTCGAGTTTCGCCCCAAACTGAATTTTTGGTTTACCACCTTCCATCACAACCCGGCCTGTGGCACGCTCCACGACCGGGCGGCCAACCTCCACGAGGCACAGGCGGCACATGCCGACCGGCTCCATCTTCGGGTGATAGCAGAAGACCGGGATATCCACGCCAATATTCTTAGCCGAGTTGACGATCAGCGTACCTTCTGGCACAGTGACTTGCTGGCCGTCTATGTTCAGTGTGACTTGTTTCGTCATAATCGCTCCATCTCCCTCACTCCTTCCCCCTCTCCCAATGGGAGAGGGGGAAGGAGTGAGGGAGATTACGTTTTACGTATTACGTTTTACGGAAAAATCCTGCGGAAACAGCTCGATACCCGTCACCACCGCCATCGTGGAAAACTCTCCCAGCGGACACAAGCACTTGTTCTGCATCTGTTTGGCGACAGTGTGCAGCAGTTCCACATTCTCCTTCGTCTTCTCGCCATGCTCGATCCGCTCGATAAGGTGCAGCATCCAGTAGCAGCCCTCGCGGCAGGGCGTGCACTTACCACAGGATTCGTGCTTAAATAAGTGGATGGTCTTTTTGATGACCCAGTCAATCGAAACGGAGTCATCCAATACGATGACAGATGCGGAGCCGAGGTCCGCGCCGAGCGCCCGTACAGAGGCATAGTCCATCGGCGTATCCAGCGCCTTGTCATCGGCGACGATGAACGATGACGACGCGCCGGCCGGCATGATGGCTTTGACCGGGCGGTCGTCAATCACGCCGCCGCCGTATTTGTAAATCAGTTCGCGGAAGGTGATGCCGAAGGGCAGTTCGTAGTTGCCCGGCTTGTTGACGCGCCCGGAGAGCGAGAATATCTTGACCCCGGCGCTGTCCGCCGTGCCCAGCGACTTGTACCACTCCGCACCCTTCTCGATGATGAGCGGCACGTTGGCCAGCGTCTCGACGTTGTTGACCACGGTCGGTTTGCCGTACAGGCCGTAAACCGCCGGGAAGGGCGGGCGGATGCGCGGTTGCCCGCGGCTGCCTTCCATCGATTCGAGCAGGGCGGTCTCTTCGCCGCAGATGTACGCCCCCGCGCCGAGGTGGGTGTGGATGCGCAGGGAATAATCCGTCCCGAAGAGTGCCTCGCCCAGGAAACCAGCTTTTTCCATTTCCTCGATGTGCTTGTCCAGCTCAACCGCCACCGGCCAGAACTCGCCGCGCAAGTAAACATAAGCCGCGTGCGCGCCGACGGCGTACGCCGCGATGGCCACACCTTCCAAAAACTGGAAGGGATTGTGCTCCATGATTTCGCGGTCCTTGAACGTGCCTGGCTCGGATTCATCTGCGTTGGCAACCACGTAATGCGGCCAGAGATTATTGGGGATGAACGACCACTTGACGCCGGTCGGGAAGCCCGCGCCGCCGCGCCCGCGCAGCCCGGATGCCTTAACCGCCTCGGTCACTTCGGTGGGTTTCATCTTGGTCACGGCCTTCTCGAAGGCCTCGAAGCCGCCATTTTTACGGTAGACATCTATCTTGCCAATGTCTGGGATTTCACGATGACGCAGAAGAAAATATTCGGTCATAGTTGTCTCATGAGTCCATTCATTTCCTCAGTGTCGTTGCGAGCCGCCGCTCTTAGGCGGCGAAGCAATCTCCTCGCGAGTCGGGGATTGCTTCGTCGGATCTCGGTACGGCGGAAGAGCACGCCTACTCGACCCTCCTCGCAACAACACACTACCAGCTACGCTCTTGCCTTCCTCAGCGCCTCCACCAACTCCATCGTCTTATCCACGCTCATATTTTCGTGATATTCAATACCCTCCGCAGATTGAAGCTGGAACATCGGGGCCTTGTCGCACCCTGCCAGGCACATTACTGCCTCGACCGTCACCAGGCCGTCAGAGGTGGTTTCGCCGACCTGGATGCCGAGGTTGCCGCACAGCTCCTCGAGGAACTCGTCCGCGCTGCGCAGGGCGCAGGGCAGGTCGGTGCAGACCTGCATCCGGTACTTGCCGGCCTTCTCGTCGTGGAAAAGCGTGTAGAAGCCGATAATCGAGGTCACCTCGGTGGTGGTGATTTCGAGCATTTCAGCGATTTCCGCCATCGCCTCTTTCGTAACATAGCCGTCTCGCTGCACCAGATACAGCAGCGGCATGACCGCCGAGCGTTTCTGCTCCGGCGGGTACTTTGCCAGAATTTTCTTCACTTCCTCAGGGTATTTATCGGCAAGCATAAAACCTCACACTCAACACATGACACTGTGGCACGTGGCACTCATCTATCCACATCTCCCAGCACAATATCCACCGAGCCGATGATGGCCACCAGGTCGGCAACCAACACGCCCTTGCTCATCAACGGCATCGCTTGCAAGTTATCGAACGACGGCGTGCGCCAGTGGACACGGTACGGCTTTGGGCCTCCATCCGACTCCAAATAGACGCCCAGTTCGCCGCGCGGCGATTCGATTGCCGAATACACCGAGCCTTTCGGCGCATTGAAGCCCTCCGTCCACAGTTTGAAGTGGTGGATGAGCGCCTCCATGCTGACGCCGATCTCCGAGCGCGGCGGCGGGACTAACTTGTAATTGTTGCTGCGCACCGGCCCCAACGGTAGCTTGTCCAGCGCTTGTTCGACGATCTTGAGCGCCTCGCGCATCTCCCGGACGCGTACCAGGTAGCGCGCGTACACGTCGCCTTCGGGGCGGGTCGGGATCTGGAACTCGTATTGCTCGTATCCGGAGTAGGGCCGCGCCTTACGCAGATCCCACGCCAGGCCGGTAGCGCGCAGGCCGGGACCGGTCACGCCTAAGTTTAGAGCATCCTCCGTGGTAATTTTGCCAATGCCCAGCGTCCGGTCCAGGAAGAGCGGGTTACGGGTCAGGAGCGCCTCGTACTGGTCAATCCGCTTAGGGAGTATCTTGATGAAGTCGCGGACGGCGTTCACGAATTCGACAGGCACGTCCCGCCATAACCCGCCGGGGCGGATGTAGGTGGTCATCATGCGCTGGCCGGAACACATCTCGAAGATGTCGAGGATGCTCTCCCGCTCGCGGAAGCAATACAGGAAGGTGGACATGGCCGCCACGTCGAGGGCCGCCGTGCCCAGCCAGATTAGGTGCGAGGCGATGCGCTGCAATTCGGCCAGGATGACGCGGATGACCTGAGCGCGTAGCGGCACATCCAGGTCAACCAATTTTTCCACTGCCAGCGAATAAGCCAGGGTGTTGCCGACCGTGTTCAGGTAATCCAGGCGGTCGGTCATCACCTCGGCCTTCTGGTAGGTCTTGGCCTCCATATTCTTCTCGATGCCGGTATGCAGGAAGCCGATATCCGGGATACAGTTGACAACGATCTCGCCGTCCAGCTCAAGCAGCAGACGGAGCACGCCATGGGTAGAGGGGTGCTGCGGCCCCATGTTCAGCAGCACGGTCTCGCCCTGGATGGCGCGCTCGGAGACCAGGTGCTTCAGGTCGGCAATGGTTACTTCTTGCAGATCGGTCATAATGCCTCATCGTAGGGGCAACCCTTACCGTCTCGTACCGGCGTATCGCTGGTGTTCGCGGCACGAACGGTGTGGTCGCCCTGGGCAGGGCGCCTTTCGGACACTTCGCAAGCCCTGCTCTATGTTATTCTTTCGCGTATGGCTTGCGCAGGTCAATCTCTTCAGAATTGAAGGTGAATTGTGGCTCCTCGTAGCCGAGCGGATAATCTTTACGCAGCGGATGGCCTTCCCAGTCGGCGGGCATCAATATACGGCGCAGGTCGGGATGGCCCTCGAAGCGGATGCCGAACATGTCCCACAGCTCGCGCTCGCGCCAGTTGGCATTGCGGTAGATACCGGAAACGGTCGGCAGGGATGGGTTTAGACCCGGCACAGGGACGCGGATTTCCAGGCGCAGGTTCTTGGAGACCGAGGTGAACTCGTAGACGACGTGGAAGCGTGGATTTTCCTGGGGCCAATAATCCACTGCTGTCATAGCGGAAAGCAGCTCAAAGCCTTGACCCTGAACCTGCTGGCAGACCGCGATGATTCTCTCCGCCAGAACGAACAGGCTTACCTCGCCGCGAGTTTCGCTGGCGATTGCGCCGAATTCTTTTTCCAGTTTCTGGACGATGATTTGCAGTTTCTTTTCCATAGATGCTCTTAGCATCGAATGTCACGAATGGACACGAATTCTTTGTGGATTTATCGAATCCTTCGTGCTCCTTCGTGTCCTTTGTGTTGAGATTATTTCACTTCGGCGAACTTCATGCCGCGCACTTTTTCATGGAGCGTGACGATGCCGTGTATGAGCGCCTCGGGGCGTGGCGGGCAACCAGCCACGTAGACATCCACCGGTACCACTTCGTCCACCCCCTGCATAATGGCATAGTTGTTGAAAACGCCGCCGCACGAAGCGCAGTCGCCCATCGAAATGACCCACTTGGGTTCGGGCATCTGGTCGTACAGGCGGCGCAGTACGGGCGCCATCTTGCGTGAGACGCGCCCGGCGACGATCATCAGGTCCGATTGGCGCGGCGAGGGGCGCATCAACTCCATCCCGAAGCGACTCATGTCGTAATGGGACGCCTGCGCAGCCATCATCTCGATTGCACAGCAAGCCAGTCCGAAGAGCATCGGCCACATGGCATTAGTGCGACTCCAGTTGACCGCCTGCTCCAGTGTGGTGGTGACAACCCCCATGTTGCCAAGTTTCTGCTCTACTCCCATTCCAATGCCCCCCTCTTCCAGGCATAAACATAGCCAACCAATAAAACAACGATAAAGATGAGCATTTCGACCAGGCCAAAAAGCCCCAACTGGCGGAAAACAATCGCCCAGGGAAGGAAAAAAACCACTTCGATGTCGAACAGGATGAATAGCACGGCGACGAGGTAGAAGCGCACCGGCATCCGCCGCGTGCCGGGACCGATGGGGTTCATGCCGGATTCATACGGCATCGCCTTGCGGCCGGTCGGGCGTTTCGGGCCGAACAACATACCCAGCCCGATGGCGATGAACCCGATGGCGGCAGTGACAATGATAAAAGCGGCAATCGCAGCATATTCGAGCAGCATAGGTTCTCCTCTTGAGAGGCTCTAGCAAACGCTTTGGCACGAAAGTATATCATAAGATACTTTGGGCGTGAATTTTCACAATGAGCAATTACCCCAAATAATCCCTCAAATGCCGGCTGCGGGTTGGATGCCGCAGCTTGCGCAACGCCTTGGCCTCGATCTGGCGGATGCGTTCGCGCGTTACGTTGAAGTAGCGGCTGACCTCCTCCAGCGTGTGGTCTTTACCATCCACTAGGCCGAAGCGCAGCTCCAGCACCTGGCGTTCACGTTCGGAGAGCGCCGCCAAAGCGTGTTGGACTTGCTCGCGCAGCATCTCGCGCGAGGCGGCGTCCAGCGGCTCTAATGCGTCCACATCTTCGATGAAATCGCCCAATTGACTGGAATCCTCGTCCCCCACCGGCCCTTCCAGCGAGACCGGTTCCTCCGACGAGCGCAGGACGCGGTCTATTTTCAGAGTAGCAAGATCCCAATGACGCTGGACGACCGGATCGAGCGGCATCTCCTCAGCTTTGGAACGCAAAATAGCCTGCACATCCGCTGGAGGGAGGTAACCAACCTCCAGGGCCAATTCCTCGTTGGTCGGCTCGCGGCCCAATTGCTGGGTCAGGGCGCGCTGGATGCGCAGGATGCGGGTGATGGATTCGAATAAATGCACCGGGATGCGGATGGTGCGGGCTTGTTCGGCAATCGCGCGGTTGATGGACTGGCGGATCCACCAGGTGGCGTAGGTGCTGAATTTGTAGCCCCGGCGCGGGTCGAACTTGTTGACCGCCCGCAGCAGGCCCAGGTTGCCCTCCTGGATCAGATCGAGGAACGAGATGCCACGCCCCATATAACGCTTGGCCACGCTGACTACCAGCCGCAGGTTCGCGCGGATGATGGCCGCGCTGGCCTCGTCCGCGCGCAGGCGGATGTTTTCGATTTCCAGCTTAAGCCCGGCTTCATCGGGCAAGTTGCGGTACAGTGTGCGCTGGGCGGGTAAGGCATTATGGCTGTACAGGTGGTTGAACAGCCACTGGCTGAATCCCTCCGGCAAAGTATAGAAAGACAGGTAAACGTTGAAAGTATGGCCGACCAGGCTGTCCCACAAGGGGTCCTTGCCCCACATCTCGCTCTCCAGGTAAGCGCGCAGGTAGGATGGGGTTTCGGTCCCCCATGTCTGGTGGAGCATCTGGGCTTCGGCCAGCATCAGGGCCGAGTCGGGCAGGCTGGTGCCTAAGCGCCGGGCGTCCTCCTGCATACGCCCCCAGGCGGTGCGCAGCTCGCCCAGCACACCGTGGTAGATCATCACATCGTGGGATTCGGCGCGGCGTCCGGTTGAGCGGCGGCGGCCAAGTGTCAGGATCAGGCGGCGGGCTTCGATCATCGTCGCCAGCCGGAACTCACTATCCGCGTCCAGCAGCTTCACCTGGCCGATCTCGCGCAGGTACAGGCGCACCGGGTCTTCGGAAAGCTCAACGGCCAGCGTCGGTATGCTCAGATCGAGCGGTTCTTCGACATTCAGATCGCTGACTTCCTCGCCGTTGGGGAGGAGTTCGCCCACCTCCAGATCGGCCTCTTCCTCCTGCTCCGCCTCCTCGTCCAGGTCCGCTTCGACCGGTCTGGTTTCAGTCATGGAATCAGCCGGCCTGCCAGACCTGGCTTCTGGTTCAGGTAGCGAGCCGCCTGGCGGGCGGCGTGGGATGCGAGGTTTGGGTTTCGTTTTGCGAGGCATACTACCCTTACGGGGCATAGCGGTAGCCTAAAAGCGGCTACCATAGTGGTCGCCGACTGCGCGACCATGGATCACTCCTGGCGGCGCTCACTCAGCTTCAGGCTGGCCTGATCCAGGGCATTGCGTGAACGCCGGTAATGTGACACCATTTCCAGATAAGAGGCCGCGCGCAGATCGCCTTCCTTTTGGGCATCCTCCTGCAAAAAGCGCAGTTGGTTGATGCTCTCGTCCAGCCCGAGGCGGCGGATTTTGATGACGCCCCGGAAAAGGTCCTCCAGCAGGCGGTCGTCCACCGGGTCGAGTGACAACGAATTCGTTGTCGCTGACTTCGCCAGCAGTTCGTCGGTTAGGTCGGCCAGCGTAGGCGGCAGGTTCTGATGCAAGTACTGGTCTGCGTCGTCGGCGTCCTGTTCGAGCGACTGACGCACCAGACGGAAGAGCACTTGGTGGTCAGTATACTCGAAATCTTCCGGCGAGAGACGGCTCAGGGCGGATTCCTGCAAGTCGCGGTCGAGACGGTAGAGCAGGCCGGGACGGCGCAGCAGGATGCCCAGGATATGAACCTCAATCCGGTGAGACGGCGAATTCGTTGTCCCGGCGACGATATTCGTAGTCACGGCAGCCTGCGCCTGGGTCAGGGTCTCGGCGCTCAGCCTGGGCCGCCTCGCTCTCGGACCTGTCACCTGACGCCCCATCAAGGCGCGTTCGTCCACCCGTAAGAAGCGCGCCAGCCGCTGACGGTAGGCATCGCGCTCGACCGAGTCGGGTAAGTCCTCGATCAGTGGTAACACCTGGGCGGCGATTTCGGATTTGACCCTGGCGTTCTCCAGGTCGCGCCCGGTGGCCAGCGTCTCCATCACGTGGACGACGACGGGCTGGGCGTTTTCGATCAGCCCTTTCCACTGCTGCGGGTCGCGCTGGACGATCTCGTCCGGGTCGAGTTCGTCGGGCATGGTTGCCACGCCCAGGTCAGCTTTCAGGCGCGACTCGTGCCGCAGCAAGCCGCGCGCGTCGAAGCTGATCTCGCCTTCGCGGTCGAGCGACTGGCGGGCGGCATTCAGTCCGCGCAGCACGGCGGCCTGACCGGCGGCGTCCGGGTCGAGGGCCAGCACGATGCGGCGGCTGAAACGCTTGAGCAGGCGCAACTGGTCTTCGGTCAGCGCGGTGCCCATCGGCGAGATGACGTTCTCGAAGCCAGCCTGGTGCAGGGCAATCACGTCCATGTAGCCTTCGACGATGACCGCCTGGTCAGCCGCGCGGATGGGCTTGCGTGCCCGATCCAGGCCGTAGAGCAGGCGGCTCTTGCTGAAGAGAACCGTATCCGGCGAGTTGAGGAATTTTGGCACGTCATTCGGGTCGAGGATGCGCGCCCCGAAGCCGGCCATCCTGCCGTTCTCGTCGCGGATGGGGATCATGATGCGGTTGCGGAATCTGTCAAAGAGGCGAGTGTTGGGTGACGGGTGTCGGGTGTCGGCGTCGGCAGAACGCTGGGAGGCGAGGCCGACATCGAGAAGTTCATGCCCGCTGTAGCCTTTGGCGGTGAAATGCTTGAGCGCCGCATCCCAAGAATCGGGCGCGTAGCCCAGGCCAAAGGTCTCGAGGGTTGCGTCGCTCAGGCGGCGCTCCTCGTGCAGGTAGTCGAGGGCCAGCTTTCCGGCGGTCGTGCTGACCAGTTGGTGGCGGTAGAAAGTCACCGCCTCCTCCAGCAAGCCGCGCAGACGTTCGTGCTCTTCTTTTTCTTCCGGCTTCTGGGCTTTGTAGGGTTCCAGTTTGACCCCGGCCCGCTCGGCCAGGGAACGCAGCGCTTCGCCGAAATCCCAGCCTTCTTTTTTCATCACGAAGGAGATGACGTCGCCGCCCTCGCTGCACTGGCCAAAGCAGCGCCAGGTCTGCCGATCGGGCGAGACGATGAACGAGGGCGTCTTCTCGGTGTGGAAGGGACACAGGCCCGAATAGTTCTTACCGGCGCGGCGCAGCTTGACCGTCTCGGAGATCAGGTCAACGATGTCAATGCGGGATTTGATTTCGTCTATTTGGGACATTTTCAGCAGACCGGACAGGTTTCATGGCTCGATTCAGGCATTTTCGGGCAAAGCGCATTGGCCTGACATGCCGCCTGTTGGCATAGAAAACCTGTCAGGTCTGAGGCGTGATTGAATTATAGACGCGGAAAGAGGAGGGCGCAAGTTGTGTAGCCTAAGAACCCATTTTCGGAGAGAAAATGGATCCTGGCTCGTTGTCAACGATCCCATTCGGCCTATAATGGGGATATGAAGCATCCCCTCCGCCACATCATCTGCCGCTTCGACCGCTGGCTGAGCCGTCAGCTGCGCGTGCAGGTCTTCACGGACGACCCGCAGTGCCTCATGCGCATCCAGGTCTGGGAAGCGCCGCACGAGATTGCACTGCCGGTTGGCGCGATTCCGCGCGAGGCCAGAGTGCTGATGCTGCACATGTGGAACGAGCGCGCCCCACTCATTCCCGAGGCTGGCCCCGACCTGGGCTGGGCATTAGACACCCGCCGCCGGATGATCCACTCCCTGCGGCTGGTGGCGCGGCACATCCAGTACACGCCTGCATTGCAGGATGTTCAGGCTGTGGGAGGCATCACCGCCCATGTCACCCTCATCGGGGTGGACGATGGCAAGGCCATGCTGGACCACCTGGGCTTCGCCGTGTTCCCTTATTACCGCCCGCTCGGAGAGTTTGGCGAATTCTGGGAGAACTTCTACACCTAGTGGCTGATGTGGACCTTCAACCCGATCAGCGTGCGGCACAGGCAGATGTGGAATTTGCAGCGGACGGAGTTTTGGATGGGGACAGAGAAATTCCTGGAAAAGTATGGCCGATAAAGCAACCTCCCGAAGGTTTTGAACCTTCGGGAGGTTTACTCTAGAACCCCTCAAGTTTGGACATATCCGCCACGCCAGTAGATAACGCGGTAAGTCTCTGCAACAATCCTAACCGGTTTTCTCTCAACACCTTCTCTTCTGCCATAACCAGTACCTTATCAAAAAACTCGTTGACCGCAGGGATCATCGGTACGAAAGCTTGAAGGAAATCATCCACCGAACCAGTGGCACGGGATGTTTTTTTAGCTTTTTCCAGTGCTTTGAACAAGGCTTCTTCTTGTTTCTCGGTAAAGCTCTTCGAGTAAACCCTGAATGTTTGTTTTTGGTCGCGTGTGATACGCACACAGCGGGCGAAGGCGGGCAAAATCTCGTGCCAGTCTTTGCGCTCAGTCCAGGCCTGCAACTGCTTGACGGCGCGCGCCGAACCGGCCGGGTTTTCCGCTTGCGCGGCGAGGACAGCGTCCACGACATCATATTTGTAACCCGACTCTTTGAGCAGAACGGACAGGCGACCCACCATGAATCCCATCACCTGCGCCTGTAATTCCGCGCTGACTTCGATGGACTGCAGCCTGGCAGCCTTTTCGACCACGGCTCGCAAATCGAATGAAATGTCCTGTTCGATCAACGGTTGAACCACGCCAATCGCGGCGCGGCGCAAGCCGAAGGGGTCTTTTGCGCCGGTGGGAGCCAGTCCCGCCGCAAAGAGACCGACGAGCGAGTCAAGGCGGTCGGCGAGGGCGACGGCGAGGCCGGCTTTGGTTTTGGGGAGGGGCTGGTACTGCTCGCCAATCGCGTCGGCAACGGCCTGACTTTCGCCGGAGCGCAGCGCGTACTCGCGGCCGATGACGCCTTGCAGCGAGGTCATCTCGACCACCATCTTAGTCACCAGGTCCGCCTTGGCGAGATGCGCGGCGCGGCGCGCAAATGCCGCCTCGTCGGCCTCCAGGCCAAGCATAGGCATTAGACCATTGACCAATTTCTCGATGCGCCCGGACTTATCCAACATCGAACCGAGTTTCTTCTGGAAGGTCAGCGTGCCCAGGCGCGGACGGTAATCTTCGAGTTTGTGCTTGAGGTCTTCGCGGACGAAGAAGTCTGCATCCGAAAAGCGCGCGGCAAGGACGTGTTCGTTGCCCTGGCGCACCAGGTCAATGTGCTGGTCGTCACCGTTGCGGATGGCGATGAAATGTGGAAGTAGGGGCCGGGCTTGTCCCTGCCCCTGGGCTTTTTCAGCACCCTGGGCGACCACAAGGGTCGCCCCTACGCGACGAACGGGGAAATAACGCTGGTGTTTCTTCATCACCGAAATCAACACTTCGCGCGGCAATTGCAGGAATTCGGGATCGAATCCACCCATCACAGCGGTGGGCATTTCGACCAGGTTGGTAACTTCGGCGAGCAGGGCATCGTCAAGGATGGCTTCGCCGCTGACCAAGGCCGCGGCCTGCCTGACCTGCTCCACGATGGAGGCTTTGCGTTCTTCGGTATCCAAGACGATGCCAGCATTCTTGATGACATCAAAGTATTTATCAGCAGATTTGATTTCGATTTTAGGTGAGTCGTACGGGCGCAAGCCGCGCGTGATATTACCTGAAACGACACCCGCGTATTCGAACGGGATGACCGCCTCGCCAAGCAACGCCACCAGCCAGCGGATGGGGCGCGAGAAGGCGACGCCTGAGTCGTTCCAGCGCATGGACTTGTCGAACTTGATCCCCGCAACCAGGCCGGGCAAGATTTCTGCCAGCACTTCGGGCGTTGGGCGGCCTAACTGCTTGACTACGGCGAAGACGTACTTGCCGCCGTCCATCTCGCGGACTTCGAGGGCGGAGGGTGTGACGCCGTTCTTCCTGGCAAAGCCGAGAGCGGCCTGGGTCGGCTTGCCGTCTGGGTCGAAGGCGCGCTCCGCGGGTGGACCTTTGACCAACTCTTCGCGGTCGGGCTGTCGAGGCGACAGAGAGTCCACGAAAACGGCCAACCGGCGCGGGGTCGAAAAGATGCGGATGCCGCCGTGGGTGAGATGAAGTTCATCGAGCAGGGCCGGGATGCGGGTTCGAAGCTGCGAGTGAGCAGAGTCCACATCCCCAGCCGGTAATTCTTCAGTTCCAATCTCCAATAAAAAGGATGAAGGATGAATTATGAAGGATGAAAGATCTGAAGGCTTCACTGCTGGTGTTTCATCCTTCCGTCTTCCGCCTTCATCCTTCAATAGCGGATACTCCAACTCCTTGCGCTGTTCCAGATACGCCAGCGCCACCCGCCGCGCCAGCTCGCGCATTTGCCCAAAGAACGCCTGGCGCTCGGTGACGCCGATGGCGCCGCGCGTGTCGAGCGTGTTGAAGACGTGCGAACACTTGAGCACGTAATCGTGGGCGGGCAGGATCAGCCCGTTGGCGAGACAGGCCTCGGCCTCGGCTTTGTAGAGATCGTACATCTGGCGCACGCGCGCCACGTCTGCAATCTCGAAATAATACTTGCTGTGCTCGAACTCTTCCTGCCGCCGCACTTCGCCATACTGCACGCCAGCGCCCCAGGGTTCGTCCCAGATGGCTTTGGCGTTGTTGAGGGCGATGAGGATGCGCTCCAGGCCGTAGGTCAGTTCCACCGCCACCGGGTCGAGGGTCACGCCGCCCACCTGCTGGAAGTAGGTGAACTGGGTGATCTCCTGCCCGTCCAGCCAGACCTCCCAACCCAGGCCCCAGGCCGAGATGGCGGGCTGTTCCCAGTTATCTTCCACGAAGCGGATGTCGTGCTGACGCGGGTCAATGCCGATGGCCTTGAGCGAATCGAGGTAAAGCTCCTGCGGGTTGCCCGGATCCGGCTTGAGGATGACCTGGTACTGGTAATGCACCTGGAAGCGGTTGGGGTTCTCGCCGTAGCGCCCGTCATCGGGCCGCACCGACGGCTCAACATAGGCCACGTTCCACGGCTCGGGGCCGAGCACGCGCAGGAAGGTGGCGGGGTTCATCGTCCCTGCGCCGACCTGGGTGTAGTACGGCTGGGTGATGAGACATCCGTGGGAGGCCCAGAAGTTTTGGAGTTTGAGGATGATGGATTGGAAGGAGGAAGGCATAGTGATCAGTGACCAGTTTTTAGTTATCAATTTGTTGAAGGGATTATACCGTATAGAAAAGACAAAGGACGATACACCATTGACCATAATCTATCGTCCATTGTCTGATTTCCGATTCACGCGATCCTTCGACACGGATTAGGGCGGCGCTTCACTCATCATAGGGCTTCTCTGTATCGAGCCACGCTTCCTCGCCGTCTTTGATGAGACGCTGGTACAGCGCAAGCACAGCATCCTTGTCGCTGTGGGCGTGGCAGAGGCTTGCCTTGAGCCTGTCGAAGGGAAAACGCGCAGTGGTCGCTTCGATTCAGGCATGGTTTTTCAACACAAAGGTCAAAAAGGTTTGGGGTTGATTTCCCCACATTTAAATTATACGGCCAAGTGGGTTCTTCTTGTCGGCCTCACCTGCACTCCCCGGCACTTGCCCTGGCGGGCAGCGCCGGGGCAAGTGTGCAGCAGGTGCAAGCGTCGCGCTTCGCGGTAAATCTCTGGCACTGATTCCAAAAACAATATCGAAGGGGGAACAATCCTGGATTGATGTAAAATTGATCGAGTATGCCCGAATCTAATCCCTACGATATCCTCATCGTCGGCTCCGGCCCGGCGGGGCTTTCCACCGCGCTGCACCTGGTGCAGGTCGCGCCGGGGCTGGCCGCGCGTATGCTGATCCTCGAAAAGGCACATCACCCGCGAGCGAAGTTGTGCGCCGGCGGACTGGTCGCCGACGCCGAGATCATCCTCGAGCGCCTGGGACTGGATTCGAGCGAAGTCCCCCACGTGGATGTGGAAACGGCGCACCTCGACTTCGCGGGCAAGGGGCTGAGTCTTCCACTAGGACGCGGACACTCAGAGAGCGAGTGCAGGCGAGCGCGGATGAACGCGGAAGGTGAAAAGAAAAAATCCGCGTTTTTCCGCGCCATTCCGCGTCCAAAAAACATTCTGCGCATCATCCGCAGGGATGAGTTCGATGCGTGGCTGGCAGGAAAAGCAGGGAGCAGAGGAATAGAGATCAGAGAGGGGATAACGGTTAAGAATATCATTCCTGATAAAGATGGCGTGACAGTCGAAACAGACGCGGCCACTTTCCGCGCCCAGGTTGTCGTTGGTGCGGACGGATCGAATGGCGTCACGCGGCGCTGCGTGCTGCCGGACGCGCCCATCCATACAGCGCGTGTGCTGGAGGTGATAACCCCCACCCAACCCTCCCCAAAATTCTCTGAATTTGGGGGAGGACAAGGGAGGGGGCGGGAGGGGGCCGCTTACTTCGATTTCTTCCCCGTCCCGGCTGGCATCGCGGGCTACACCTGGGACTTCCCCACGCAGATCAAAGGCCAACCCATGCGCTGCTGGGGAATCTACGACATGAACATCTTTGCTGATGAGAAGCGTCCATCGCTGAAGGAGACACTGGCGCAGGAGATGGCACGGCACGGACTCGATCTAGCCGAGGCCGAAGTGAACGCTCATCCCCTCCGCTGGTTTAGCCCATTCAACGTCTTTGCCGTTCCCGGCGTGCTGCTCGCCGGCGACGCGGCCGGGGCGGACCCGCTCCTCGGCGAGGGTATTAGCATGGCGCTGGGCTACGGCCAGGTGGCAGCCCGGGCGATCCAATCTGCGTTCACAAGGGATGATTTTTCTTTCCGTGATTATCGCTGGCGGATTTTACGGAGTCCCCTCGGCCAGACGCTGACCGCCCGCTGGTTTTTCGGGCACATCATATACTCGCTCCGCTGGCGGTGGCTCCAGTCCGCGTTGTGGCGGAGCCTCAATCCGCTGATTTTCGTCCTGGCCTGGCTGTTCGTGTTGAATTGGGGCAAAAGGATGCGCTAGGCGCGGCGCAGCATTGCGCTACGCTCTCACCCGCTTGATAAAGCCGGGGGTGTTCAATTCCCGCTCCAGCAGATACGTGAAATAACGCTGCATCAGCGCCTCGACCTCATCCCTGACCTGGGGACTGGGCCGCGCCCGCTGCGCTTCGGCGTAGCTGCTGCGCTGGAAGTGACGCAGGTACTTGAGCGCCTCTACCGACACTTCCCAGACCCCAGGCAGGGCAACGCCGCACCTCGGGCAGAGCACCCCACCCTGCGAGGCGGAGAAGAATTGGTCAACCCCTTGGATCTTCTCCCGGCAACTGGCACATTCGAACAATTGCGGGCGGAAGCCGAGGTGGTCGAGCAGGCGCACCTCGTAATAACGGATTGCCAGCCAGGGGTCCGCTTCGCAGGCGAGGCGGCTGAGGGACTCGGTCAGCAGGCGGAAAATATTGTAATTCTCGGACTCTTCTTCATAAGTGAAACGGTCGAGTAGTTCGACCAGGTAGGAGGCATACCCCGTCTTGACCAGGTCCTCACGCAGGGGCTGGTAGGCGTCTATCGTCTCGGCCTGGGTGACGATGAGCAGGTCACGGCCGCGCGCCAGTTGCAGGGTTACGCGCGTGAACGGTTCGAGATGGCCGGCCTTGCGCGATTTGATTTTACGCGCCCCCTTGGCAATGGCGCGTACCTTGCCGCGTTCACGCGTATAAAGTGTGAGCAGGCGGTCGGCCTCGCCCCAATCGAAATGGCGCAGGACGACGGCTTCGAGGCGGAAAGATCGTTCTGGTCGAGTGGTCATTTGGTCGCGCAGTCAGTTAGTCTCATAGTCTGATAGTCTTATCTCCTGGTTGTCAGCACGCGCCACCATCCGACTATCGGATTATCAGACCATCCGACTATCAGACTACAGGACTACCGGACCAAATCCTTTGGTGTAAACGCCCCTGGCAACAGACCGGAAACGGTGGTTTCCTGGATCAAGCTGCCTTCGCCGTCGCCGATCAGCACAACCGTATCCAACCCAAACTCGGCCAGCACCTGTCGGCAGCTACCGCACGGTGAGCCGCCGTTGGGCGTGACCACTGCGACCACCTCGAATTTCCGTTCCCCCTCCGAGATTGCCTTGTAGACGGCAACGCGCTCGGCGCACATGCTGGTGGGATAGGCAGCGTTCTCGACGTTGCAGCCGGTATAGATGCGCCCGCTGCTGGTGCGCAGCGCCGCGCCTACCTGATAATTCGAGTATGGCGCGTACGCCCGGCGGCGGGCCTCGTTGGCCAATTCAAGTAGGGCACGGCGTTCTTGGTCATTTAGGGTTACCATAAAACACCTTTTGCGTGTCGTTGCGAGGGGCGTTCTGCCCTGGCACCGCCCTGGCGGTCGGTGCCAGGGCAGTGTGCCCCGAAGCAATCCCCTCGCAGGAGCGGAGATTGCTTCACCGCAAAAACGGCGGCTCGCAACGACACATCCTATTTTTCTTTTTCTTCTTTTTCCAACTTCCTTATCGCCCGCGCCGGCATACCGACCGCCAGCGTATCAGGCGGCACATCCTTGGTCACCACCGCGCCCGCTCCAGTGCGCGAGCGCGCGCCGAGCTTGACCGGCGCGACCAACATGGTATCGCTGCCGATGAAGACATCCTCACCGATTTCGGTCGGGTTCTTGCGGACTCCGTCGTAGTTGCAGGTGATCGTCCCCGCGCCGATGTTGACATTGGGGCCAATGGTAGCGTTGCCGATGTAGGAAAAATGCCCAATCTTGGTGCCCGGGCCGAGGGTCGATTCCTTGACCTCGCCGAAGTTGCCCATGTGGACGCCTTTGCACAGGTGCGCGCCCTTGCGCAGGTGGGTGAAGGGGCCAATGTCCACGTCATCTTCGAGCAGCGCGCCCTCCAGCACCGAGGCCAGCACGAGGCAATCGTTCCCGATGACCGTATCGCGGATAATGCAGTTGGGGCCGATCTCGCAATTCTCCCCGATACACGTGCCACCCTGGAGATAGCAGTTCGGCCAGAGCACGGTATCCCGGCCTATCGTCACGCCCGCCTCAACGTAGGTCGTCTGTGGATCAATCATGGTGACGCCAGCCAGCATGTGGGCGGCGTTGATGCGCTGGCGCATGGCCGTCTCCGCTTCGGCCAGGTGGACGCGGGTGTTGATGCCGATGGTCTCGACCGGGTCGTCCGTGACGATGGCCTGCACCGGCAGCCCGGCCTCGACCGCCATCGCAACCGTATCCGTCAGGTAATACTCGCCCTTCTTCGAGAGAGGAAGGCGATGCAGCGCCTCCCATAGCCAGTTGGCGGAGAAACAGTACGCACCGACATTCAGCTCTTTGATCTTCAACTGCTCCGGCGTGGCGACGGCCTCCTCGACAATGGCCTGCACACGTCCATCCGCGCCTCGCACCACCCGACCGAAGCCGCGCGGGGCGTCAGCGCTGACGGTCAGCATGGTGACCGGGCCTGGGTTGGCGCACTGGGTCTCGGTCAGCCGGTTAAGGGTTTCGGCGCTCAGCAGGGGCATGTCAGCGTAGGTGACGAGAACGAGGTCCGTTTTGCCTTTCAGTGTCACTTCGGCCTGCTGGACAGCGTGCCCGGTACCCAGTTGCGGTCCCTGAACGATGCAGCGGGCCGTCTCACCGAGGAACTCGCACACCGCCTCGGCCCTATGCCCAACAACGACCACCGGCGTCTCGGTGCTGACAGCTTTGACATCCTGGATGGCGTAATAAACCATCGGCTGCCCGCAAACAGCGTGCAGCACTTTCGGCAGGTCCGATTTCATACGCGTGCCCTGCCCGGCAGCGAGAATAACGGCGGTTACTTTCATCGGTTGCTCCTGCCCCCCTCTGTCCCCCCATTTCGAAGTGAACCTGTGCCCGCGGCACTGGTGCAGGCAGATGGGGGGATGAAAGGGGGACTGAGAAAAAAAGCCCCGCTCACAGGCGGGTAATCAGGCTGGGGCGCCTGGACTCGAACCAAGATCCACAGCTCCAAAGGCTGGTGTGCTGCCGTTGCACCACGCCCCAAGGCGGCGCGAATTGTAACATAAGCCGGGCGGCGGGGCAATGTTTAGTTCTTGTCTTCCTTTGGCGTTAATCCTAGCTGTTGCGCCTGGTCATACGACAATACATCTGACTTGGGAGCGACTTTATGTTTGCCGGTCGCGGTGGTCCAGAAAGCGTCCACTTCTTCCGGCTTGAGTTTCTTCTTGGCCTGCCGGAGCAGCGGCTCCAGCTCATCGGCGCTCGGCACGGCGGGGGCTTCCGGCAGCGGGGCCGTGTGAGGCTTGATATACGGCACGAGGGGAACGTCCAGCGCCTCGAGCACCTGTTCGATCTTTTGCCTGAAATCAGAAAAAATGCGAAAGGTTTCGAGCACCTGTTCTTGCGCAGCTAACCCATGCCCTACTGCCAGCATGGCATTAGTCGTACCAACCGGTGTAAAAACCAGATCATATTCCCCACCCTTGAAGATGTGCCAGTTGGAGGGGGTTTTCTGTCCCGTCAGGTGGGAGACCTTCTGCCCGGCGCTGAAGATGGCCATCAACGAAGCGGTCAGCGAGACCTCCGTGCTGCTATCCGGTAGATCGCCGGCGCGCGCCTGGATGCGGCCGCGATCGTTGAGCAGGAATACCGCCATCGCGTCCAGCTCCTGACGCAGGCCGGTCAGCAGGTCAGCCAGGCTTTGCCGCTCCCCGGCTTCCTCCTCGTTGATCGGCTCGGCCGGCAGCAAAGTCTCGACCAGGCCGAGGTGCCGCTCCACCGCGTCCAGGAAATCGGCTATCGGGATAGGCTTTATGAAGAACGCGTCCGCGCCGGCCTCGGCCACCTCTTTGCGCACCTTTTTATCCGTCAGCCCGGTGATCAGGATGACCTTGGCCTCCGGCCTGTGGCTGCGCACCTTCCGCATCAGCTCGATCCCCGTGATCCCCGCCAGCCGAAAGTCCGTCACCAGGAGGTCAACCTTGTTGCGGGAAGCGTCCAGGATCGCCTCTTCGCCAGAGGGTATCTCGACCACCTCCAGCTTATGCTCGAGGGTCTCCAATGCAGTGCGCAACAGGTGGCTGATTTCGCGCTGGTCTTCGACGATCAGAATGCGGTAGGCGGCCATAGCAATTGAATTCTACCTCAGTCTACCAGCCAGCAAGCCGCCCAGTGATCGGCCTTGTTCTCTTTGAAGACCGGCTCTTCGACCGAGCACTTGTCAATCGCCACAGGGCAGCGTGGATGGAAGCGGCAACCTTTGGGCGGGTTAAGGGGGCTGGGCACGTCGCCCTTGAGAATGGTGCGCTCGCGCTTGAGGGTTGGGTCAGCGACTGGGATGGCTGACATCAAGGCCTTGGTGTATGGATGCAGCGGATTTTCATAGAGTTCTTCGCGGCCAGTCAACTCGACCATCTTGCCCAGGTACATCACGGCCACGCGGTTAGAGATATGCTCTACCACACTCAGGTTGTGGGCGATGAACATGTAGGTCAGGCCAAATTCTCTCTGGAGGTCTTTCAAGATGTTCAGCACCTGGGACTGGATGGACACATCCAGCGCGGATACCGGCTCGTCGCAGACGATGAACTTGGGACGCAAAGCCAGGGCGCGGGCGATCCCGATGCGTTGCCGCTGGCCGCCGGAGAATTCGTGCGGATAGCGGCGAGCGTGGTAATCTTCCAGGCCGACCTTCTTGAGGATCTCCATCATGGTCTCGACGCGCTCACGGTGCGTACCGATGCCATGTACGTTCAACCCTTCCATCACCGATTCCCCGATTGGCATACGGGGGTCCAAGGAGGCGAAAGGGTCCTGGAAAATGATCTGCATGTTACGGCGCATGGCTTTCATTTGCTTGGCGCGCAGCTTGAGAACATCCACATCGCCGAACATCACCGAGCCGGAGGTGGGTTCGATCAGGCGCAGCATGGTACGCCCGATGGTCGTCTTGCCGCAGCCCGATTCTCCCACCAGGCCCAGGGTCTCGCCTTCGCGGATCGTAAAGCTGACATCATCCACGGCCTGCACCCAAGCTACCACGCGCTGTAACAGTCCTGCCCGGACGGGGAAATACTTGACCATATTCTTGACCACGATCAAGTCTTTCTTCGGACTTGCCTTACTGGTATCCGTTGTGCTCATCGAGTGTTACTCCAATGGACAAAGTAATTGCCGTATCATCTCAATAACTTGGGGAGCGGGGGGTGTGCGGGCGGCTTCG
>JALHUM010000356.1 GCA_022865905.1 Anaerolineales bacterium
AACTGGCGGCACAGCATCTTGCGCATCTATTGGGATGATGCACAAAGCCCTGCCGTTGAATGTCCGGTCGGCGATTTTTTTGCGTGCGGATGGGGGCAGTATGCACAGGTTAGCTCTCTGGCGGTGTGCGTGAACCCGGGGTCGGCCTTCAATGCTTACTGGCAAATGCCCTTCCGCCGCCGCTGCAAAATTACCCTGACAAACATCGCCGATAGTGAAATCTATATTTACTATCAGGTCACCTATGCCTTGACATCGGTGCCGGAGGAGGCAGCTTATTTTCACGCCCAATTTCGCCGGGTCAATCCGTTGCCCTATGCGCAGGTGTATACCATTTTAGACGAGGTGAAAGGACAAGGACAATACGTCGGCACCTATATGGCCTGGGGCAGCCATCATTCCGGCTGGTGGGGGGAAGGCGAGGTCAAGTTTTACATCGACGACGACCGGGAATACCCGACCATTTGCGGCACCGGTACTGAGGACTATTTTTGCGGCTCTTACAATTTCGATCCGGGCATCCCCAACCACGCTTTGGACAAGGATAGACAAGGATACACGGAATTTACAACCCCTTACACGGGGTTGCCCCAGGTAATCCGGCCGGATGGGCGTTACCAGTCGCAAATGCGTTTTGGGCTCTACCGCTGGCATATCCTGGATCCGATCCGCTTTGAACGGGAGCTGCGGGTAACAATTCAGGCTTTGGGATGGCGCGGCGACAGGAGCTACCTTCCGCTCCAGGACGATATCGCCTCGGTTGCATATTGGTATCAAACCCTTCCCACTGCGCAGTTCCCCGAGCTGCCGGGCAAGGATGAATTGGAAATTATATAAAAAGAGAGCGTATTCGGATATGGATGGAAGGAGCAAGTTATGCTACAGGCCGTGATGACAGCAACCGGGAAAATAGAGTTTCATGAGGTTGCAAAGCCCGCCCCTCAATCTGATCAGGTCCTTATTCAGGTAAAGAACATTGGAGTATGTGGTTCAGATATCCATGTATACCATGGGCTGCACCCATATACTTCATACCCAGTGGTCCAGGGTCATGAAGTGGCAGGGGTAATCAGTGAGGTGGGTGAAATGGTACAGGGTTTCAGCAAGGGAGATCAGGTTGTTTTTATGCCTCAGGTTACTTGCGGCACATGTTATCCCTGCCGTCATGGAATGTACCATATCTGCGATTCCTTGAAAGTGATGGGTTTCCAGACAGGAGGCGCGGCGCAGGAATTCATTGTTATCGATACGGAAAAGGTGTTGAAAGTACCCAACCACGTGCCGCCAGACCAGGCAGCAATGGTTGAGCCCATAGCGGTGGCAGTCCATGCCTTGTCGCGAGGTGGCGAGGTGAAAGAGAAGAATGTCCTTGTCCTGGGAGCTGGAACAATTGGGAATTTGGTAGGGCAGGTCGCAAAAGCCTTAGGCGCAAAGGCAGTCATGATCACGGATGTCAGTGAGTATAAACGCGAGCAGGCCAGACAAAGCGGCTTGGATTTTGTCGTCGATCCTGCGGAAGACTTGACTAGAGCTATCATCGATCATTTCGGTTCAGACCGCGCCGACTTGATCCTGGAGTGTGTAGGAGTTCAGGATACGATCACCCAGGCGATATCGAACGCACGCAAGGGATCGACAATCGTGGTGGTTGGAGTGTTCGGGAAGAAACCTCAGGTGGATCTTGGCCTGGTCCAGGATCGAGAGATCAGCCTGGTTGGGACATTGATGTACCAGAGGCGGGATTACGAAAAAGCAATCAAACTGGTATCAAAGGGGCAGCTCAAGCTGGAAAAGTTGATCGGCCGCCACTATGCGTTTATGCAGTATATGGAAGCTTATCAAGATATCGACCTGGCACAAGGTAATACGATGAAGGTGATGATCGATCTATAGAGCCACAAAAACTGCAGCATCTGCTCAATATTATCCAGCATGGCGAATTATAAGGAGAGCTTTATGGAAGCCTTCAATTATTACCAACCCACAGAAATCCGTTTTGGACGGGGGCGTATCCAGGAGATCGGGGAGATGGTATCCCGGTTCGGAAAACGGTGCTTGCTGGTAACCGTTCTAAATACAGGCTTTATATCACTCCTCCTCGATAGCATCCAGAAAAGATTAGAAGAAGCTGGCGTTGAGGCGGCCCATTTCGATGGCGTCGTTCCCAACCCAACCACCGAGATAGTGACCGTAGGTGCAAAGATGGCTAAAGATTTCAGGGCAGAGGTCATCCTTGGTGTAGGTGGTGGGTCCAGCATGGATACAGCTAAGGCCATTGCAGTCGAGGCTACCCACCCGGGGACAGCCTGGGATTATCTATATTTCAAGGAAACTCAACCGACACACAAAACGTTGCCCGTCATCGCTGTAACCACAACCTCAGGAACGGGCTCGCAGGTTACTCAAGTAGCGGTGATGACCCATACCGCTTTGAAAACAAAGTCGGCCATTTTTCACCCTATCATTTTCCCGAGAGTTTGTATCGTCGATCCTGATTTAATGCTATCTGCCTCCGCTCATTTGACTGCTTCGACGGGCTTCGACGTCTTCTGCCATGCTTTTGAGAGCTACCTGCACGTCAATAAATCGCCTTATATCGATCTGATGGCGTTAGAAGCCATTCGCCTGGTAACAAAGTTCCTGCCAGTGGCGGTAAATGACGGGATGAACTTAGAGGCTCGCGAAAAACTAGCCTGGGCCGATACCCTGGCCGGTCTGTGTATCACCAATGCAGGAGTAACCCTCCCCCACGGGATCGGGATGACTATCGGTGGACAATGTCCCCAGGTGATGCACGGAGAAGCGCTGGCGGTCATCTATCCTGAGTTCACTCGCTTCACTTTCCCATATGCACAGGAAAGGTTTGCCACAGTTGGGCGCATTTTGAACCCGCAACTTATAAATCAATCCATAGAGGATGCGGCAGCCCAATCGTGTGAAGAAATCGACAGGTTCATAAAATCTATCGGTATGTGGTTAAGTTTAGATGGTTTGGGTATGACCCGTGAGGATATTGTTGCTATAGCGGACAATTCTAGAGTGCTGCCGGATTATAAAAACAATCCACGCATTGCCAGCCGGGACGAGATCTTTGCTATGCTGAGCGCCAGCTTTGTGAGATAGTTCATAACTGCTCGGGCCACCGTCTAGCCGGTAAAATTTCCCGAGAAAAATGTTTGTGAATAGATTGATCAAGTATGATCGATTTGCCTTGGAAACCCGATCCAGATTACCACAGATTATTAAATGCCCTACGGCGGCGGGGCGATCCATCACGCATTGTTCTTCTGGAGCTATTCGCCGATCCTGAGATCATGGGCACAATCCTGGAGGAACCACCTGCCCCCACTAAAAAAATTAAGGACCGTGAAACTCATAACAGGTGGATTGACCAGAAAATACAATTCTGGTACAGGTTAGGTTACGACGCCATCTGGCATGGACCAAACCTGACCTGGTCTGGACTGCTCCCGTTAGAGGCAGGAGATTCTGCAGCAAATCTCGGGGAAAGCGTACCTGGGTAAATGAAAAAGCAGGGTCGGTCACTAGTTGGGAGGAATTTGAGAGATATCCCTGGCCTTCATTCGCCGATGTCGATTTTTATCCCCTTGAATATGCAATTCACCATCTTCCGGAGGGGATGGCTATTATTGCTCAGATTAGCGGCATCCTTGAGCCGGCCATGTTTTTGATGGGTTATGAATCTTTTACCCTGGCTATTTACGACCAACCTGATCTGGTTGAAGCCATATTTTCCCGTCTGGCTGAGATCTATGTGCCTCTTACCCATGCGATGGTGGAAATGGATCGCGTTATGGCACTTTGGATGGGAGATGATATGGATTATAAGACCAGTACAATGATCTCGCCAAAACACCTTTGCAAATACGTTTTTCCAATTCAAAAGCAGATTGCGGTTATAGCTCATGGGAAGGGACTCCCCTTCCTGCTTCACTCATGTGGCGAATTAGATACAATTTCGGCTGTGGAACGCTTGATTGAACTCGGTCACAAACGCAAATACGGCCTGTCTGTACCTGACAGATTCCTGCAACATGGCAACGATCGACAGGATGGAGTCTACTCGAACGCATTCGTAAACCGGGGTTGCCTCCCAAAAAGATACTGCTCAAGACTGAGTTGATCATGCGCGATTCTTGTCAAAGCCTGCTATATTAGACCAAGAGCCCGTAACATGTTGATCCCTACCTCATTAATAGCCCAGATATCGAGAAGACCTGAAGAGTCTTCTGCGATTAGAGGTTTATCTACCAGACAGGGACGATTAAGCTCACGACCCTTTTCATAGGATAAAAAAATATGGCCAATTACCGCTCAATAAAGGACTCCAAGCGAATTTTCCGCAATAAGCATCTGCTGCAAATTGCCCTGCCCCTCGGCGGCATCGGCGCAGGCTGCATCTGCCTGAATGGGTATGGCGGCCTGCAAGATTTCTCGATTCGCCACGCACCGGCTATTTCCGCCTTGCCCGATCGGCACCTGCCGCTGGATGCCGGCTTTGCGCTGCTCCATCTTCCCGAAGAAGGGATGACCCGCTTGGTCGAAGGCCCTTTCCCGCCAGAGAAGTTCTACAATCTCGGCCTGAAATCGCAGGGCCACAACGGCGGAGGCTTTGAAGGGCTGCCGCGCTTCCGCAAGTGTGCCTTCAAGGGGGAATATCCTTTCGGCGTAGTCGAACTCTCCGATCCCGGCCTCCCCCTGACGGTGACCATTACCGGTTTTAACCCGTTCATCCCGCTCGACGATGTCAACTCCGGCATCCCCTGCGCGATCCTGGAATATACGCTGCACAATACATCAGACCGGACTGTAACTTACCAGTTCTCGTACCATCTTTCCCACCTGGCTCAGAAGGGAGCCGAGACCCGCGCCCGCAGCGATGTCCTCCCCGGCCTGGGCGTGTATTTCTGGAACGAGGCCCCGGCGGTTTCCCCGGACTATGGCAGCGCCGCCCTCGGCGGATTGACCGGGGAACCAGTCATCAAGGCCCGCTGGCTGCGCGGAGGCTGGTTCGACGCCGTCTCCGCCTTGTGGCGCGAAGTCTCCACCGGGAACTTCCAGCCTGCTGGCGGCCTGCCTGTCGGTGGCAAACCGGCTCCCAATGGCGGTTCGCTCCTGCTGGCGGGTGAAATCGCTCCAGGGGAGAGCATCACCTGCCCGGTGGTCATCACCTGGCATTTCCCGAACATCACCAAGGCATCCGACTCTGCGGCCAGTCAGACACCATTATCAAATATCCAGCACACCTGGCATCCGTTCTATGCCTCTCAGTGGAAGGATGCCCGTGACGTGCTGTTCTATATCCGCGAACATTATGATGCGTTACGAAAACGAACTTGGGCATTCCACGACGCGCTGTTTTCATCCACCCTGCCCGCTTCCGTACTGGACGCGATCTCCGCGAATCTCAGCATCCTGAAATCTCCTACCGTGCTGCGTCTCGAGAATGGCGACATCTGGGGCTGGGAAGGCTGCTTCTGTGACCGGGGCTGTTGTCCCGGCTCCTGCACCCACGTCTGGAACTACGCCCAGTCCATGCCGCATCTCTTCCCATCCCTCGAGCGCACCCTGCGCCAGCGGGAACTGGAAGAGTCGATGGACGACCGCGGCCACGTCAATTTCCGCGCCTCCCTGCCCGGCCAGCCCATCACGCACGACTTCCACGCTGCCGCCGACGGTCAACTGGGTGGCATCATGAAGGTTTACCGCGAGTGGCAGGTTTGCGGCGACCGCGCTTGGCTGGAGAGGATGTACCCGTTCGCTAAACGCAGCATGGACTTTTGCATCGCGCAATGGGACCCGCGTCACGTTGGGCTGATTGAAGAGCCGCATCATAACACCTACGACATCGAGTTCTGGGGACCGGACGGACTGTGCTCCAGTTTCTACCTCGGGGCGCTGGCGGCCATGTCGGCATTGGCGCGCGACGCCGGTCATCCGGAAGATGCATCGGTTTACGAGGAATTGGCCCAACAGGGCATGCAGGAAATCGAAGCCCGGCTGTTCAACGGAGAGTATTACCAGCAGGAAATTATGGTGGATGGCCTGCGCGATACGAGTTTCCGCCAAACGCTGGCAAAGATTGCCGATGATGACAGCGAGGAAGCGCGTCTACTCAAAGCCGAAGGCCCGAAGTACCAGGTTGGTTCTGGGTGTCTTTCGGATGGGGTCTTCGGGGCCTGGCTGGCCCGCTTGTGCGGGTTGGAGAGTCCGCAAAACCGGGAGAACATCCGCCGGCACCTGGTTTCCGTTTTTCGGTACAACTTCAAACCCAGCCTGTGGACGCATGCCAACCTGCAACGTCCCGGTTACGCCCTTGGCGACGAACCCGGCCTGTTGCTCTGCACCTGGCCGCGCGGCGGCAAGCCAACCCTGCCCTTCGTCTACTCGGACGAAGTGTGGACAGGGATCGAGTACCAGGTGGCCTCCCACCTGATCGCCGAAGGCATGGTGAGCGAGGGACTGACCCTGGTGGAGGCCGTCCGCTCGCGCTACGACGGGTCCACACGCAACCCCTGGAACGAGTACGAGTGCGGCAGTTACTACGCCCGCGCCATGTCCAGTTTTGCGTTGCTGATCGCCCTGTCTGGGTTCCGCTATTCCGCCGCCACCCGCACCTTGACCGTTGCTCCAGCCATTGACAACAAACATTTCCGCTGCTTCTTCTCCACCGCCACCGGCTGGGGCACGCTCTCCCTGCGTGGGAACAGGCTCGAGGTCCGACTGCGGGAGGGGAAACTGACCGTGGATACGTTACAGGTCACCTGTGGCAGTCAGACAGTCACACTCTATCCTGGCCTGACCATTCGCGCTGGGGAACGCAAGTCCATTAAATTAATAGGAGCAAAAACATGAATCATCCTTCGTCCACCCCCACCGCATACCTCGTCGCCAGCGGCGACCTGCGCCTCTCGGCCAACCAGGTTTGCTGGCAGGTACAGGAAGCCACGGAAAAAAAGATCGTCGCCGCTTTCGAACGCGAAGGCCTGCGTGTGGTACGTGCCCACCCCTATGATCCTGTGCAAAAACACGGTTTTATCTCGTCGCAGCGCATGGGCATGGACGTCTTCCAGTCCATCCCCAAAGACGCCCCGGTCGTCGTAGCTGAGGCGGTCTGGCAGTACAGTTACCACGTCCTGGCCGGGCTGCGCGACCAACGCGGCCCGATCCTCACGGTCGCTAACTGGTCGGGACAGTGGCCGGGTCTAGTCGGCCTGCTCAACCTGAACGGCTGTCTCACCAAGATGGGCGTCAAATACAGCACCATCTGGAGCGAGAACTTCGAAGACGACTTTTTCTTGGACGGCATCCGCCAGTGGATCCGAACCGGCGCTATCACCCACGATGCCCGTCACGTGCGGGACCTGGAGCCTGCCACCCTGCCCCAGGCCGAGAACCGGCTGGGGCAGTCCCTGGCGCAAGCGCTGCGGCAGAAGAAAGCCATCATGGGCATCTTCGACGAGGGCTGCATGGGCATGTACAACGCCATCATCGAAGACGAACTGCTCAATGCCTGCGGCATCTACAAGGAACGCTTCTCCCAGTCGGCGCTGGTGGCCGGGATGCGCACTGTCCATAACGACGAGGCGCAGGCCGCCCGCCGGTGGCTGGACGGGCGCGGCGTGAGATTTATCACTGGGACGGACGAAGCCACCGAACTGACCGACACCCCGATCCTTGAGCAGCTCAAGATGTACATCGCCTCCATGCGCATGGCTGATTCCTTCGGCTGCGACCTGATTGGCATCCAGTACCAGCAAGGATTGAAGGATATGACCCCCGCCTCCGACCTGGCCGAAGGGCTATTCAACAACGTCGAACGCCCGCCGGTCTCTCACCCGACCACCGGCGCGGAACTATATACCGGCCAAGCTCTGCCGCACTTCAACGAAGTGGACGAGGGTGCGGGGTTGGACGCGCTGGTCACCAATCGGGTCTGGACGGCGCTCGGTCTCGACCCGTCTACCACTCTGCACGATATCCGCTGGGGGCGGCAGTACCGCGGGGATGGGATCAATGATTTTGTCTGGGTGTTCGAGATTTCGGGGGCTGTGCCCGCCTCCCATTTCGTGGACGGTTACGCCGGGGCGGTCAGCGAGCGCCAACCGCCAATGTATTTCCCGCTGGGCGGGGGCACGCTCAAGGGCGTCAGCAAGCCGGGCGAAATCGTTTGGAGCCGGGTCTTCGTCATGGACGACTGTCTGCATGCCGACCTAGGCCGCGGCACGGTGGTCGCCTTACCAGAAGACGAAATCCGCGAGCGCTGGGAATCCACCACCGAGCAGTGGCCGATGATGAGCGCCGTCCTGCACGGCGTGAGCCGCGACCAGATGATGGCACGTCATAAGTCCAATCACATCCAGGTGGTCTACGCGCCGGATACTGCCGCGGCCGTCAAAGCCCTGGCAGTCAAGGCGGCCATGTTTGCCGAAATGGGCTTGCGGGTACACCTGTGCGGCGAGGTGAATCTTCCGTAAAACCTCGCGAGCGTCTTCTCGCGGAACTGCATGGCGAGATCCCGGACTGTGTCCCTGCCTGCCCGGACATCTCGAATATGATCCCTGCCCGACTGACCGGCAAGCCGTTCTGGGATATTTATGGTCACCAGGATCCGCTGCTCTGGAAAGCTTATATCGATACGGCCAGGTACTTCGACATTGATGCCGGATTCGAACTCTATGATTTTAGTGATCTCTTTGGAGATGAAGCCCCCCGGGAGCGCCGCATCGTCCCGATGTCCTTCGGGAGGATCAATGTGTCGCGATTGTCGGTCTTCACACGCGCCCAGATGGCAGTCTTCCTCCTGCACGCCAAACACGGCGCCGCCTACAACCC
>JALHUM010000037.1 GCA_022865905.1 Anaerolineales bacterium
ATACCTGGCAATGGTCAACCGCCGTTCTCAACCTCCGCCCGAGGATGGAGAAAATAAAGCGCAGCAAACAACTCTCGATCCGCATCGCCTTTGAAGGATGAATGGGCGGGTCGCATCCATTGGGGCGACCCACCCGGAACTGACCCTCATCTCATCTGGCAAAACCGTCCCGCAACCGTTGGGCGGGTGAGCCAAGCCGTTCTACCGCGGCGTGCGCAGCGCGGCAGCGGGTTGGGACTGGCCATCCTTCGCTCGATTGCTGAACGCCATGCAGGGAAGGTTTGGCTGGAGAGCCAGTTGGGGAAGGGAAGCACCATCTTCCTGCTGATCCCCTACGAGCAGCCTGAGGGGACGAAACAAGAACAAAACCGCCTTTGACCAATCCTATACGTTACGGTATAATACCGTCCCAGTCTAAAAACCCCAGCAATCCTGCTGGTAACATTGATCGCCAGAAGTAGGGCAGGTTTCCAAACCAAACGTAGGGCAGGTTTCCAAACCTGCCGGTGGTAGAAACGGCGGGTAAGAAACCCGCCCTACTAATGTCTTATTTAGAGGAATTTGCATGGCAACGAAACGTACTTATCAACCCAAGATCAGGCGGCGCGTGCGCGTGCACGGCTTCCGCCAGCGCATGTCCAGCGCAGATGGACGCCAGGTGCTCAAGCGCCGCAGGCTGAAGGGCCGCTTAAGGCTGACCGTCCGCAGCAACCAGCACGTCAAGAAGGTCAGGTGGTAGCCGGCATTCCGTGCGGCGGACGTGGATGCTCTGCCGAAGGCCTACCGAGTAGGTGCTGCGCACTCGGCGCTGCCGTCGCGATCGCATGCTAAGTCTGGGAGAAGGCGAGGCACAGGTGAAGCGTCGCTTCCGCCTGACCCGGTCGAACGATTTCAAGCGGGTGCGGCGTTCTGGCAAATCTTATGCCCACCCGCTTGTCGTCTTATTCGTCTTCGCGAAGCATCCCTGTGGGATGGCCTCTGAGGCGCCGGGTCCTGCACTGAGCCGAAGCCCTGAGCGCAGCGAAGGGGAAGTCGAAGTGGTGCGGGTTGGTGTGGCTGCCGGCCGAACGGTAGGGAACGCTGTCCGGCGCAACCGGGCCAAACGTCTGGTACGGGCGGCGATGCAGAACCTCTACCCGAAGATCATCCCCGGCTTCGACCTGGTGCTGATCGCCCGCCAATCGCTCCCCTCCGCCACCCTGACCCAGACCCAGGAAGCCCTGTTCAAGCTCCTGTCCCGCGCCGGATTATTATGGTAGCCGCTAGCGGCTATCATTATCCCCCATCCATGATGGCTGAAGCTTACCTGCCCCACGATTACTCGGATGAGCCACGCTTGCGTGACTTGGCGCACACGCCGCACAACTGGCCGCGCCTGGCCTTGTTGGCCCTCATCCGCCTGTACCAGATGACCATTGCACGCGGCCTGCCAGCCGATACCTGCCGCTTCTACCCTTCGTGTTCGCATTACGGCTATCAGGCTGTCTACAAGTACGGCGCGTTGAAGGGCGGCTGGATGGCGACCTGGCGCCTCCTGCGCTGTAACCCGTTCAATCCCGGGGGTTACGACCCCGTTCCATAGGAGATAGACTCCCTTGAAAGTAAAAATCATCCTCCTTATCTTGAGTTCGCTCGCCTTGGGCCTTTTGCTGAGTGGCTGTGCCTCTGGGCTGACGCCCTCCTCCTGGCCGGGCATCACTTCAGACGGCGCGACAGCTTACGTCGCCTCGGCGAGCGCAATCTACGCGGTGAACCTGGAGAATGGCAGCGAACTCTGGCGTTTCCCGGAGAAAGCCGACGCCAAGAAGACATTCTACGCTGCACCGGTTCTAACCCCTGACGGGCAATTGATCGTCGGCGGTTACGACCACATCCTTTACAGCCTGAACCCGCAAAATGGGCAGATCAACTGGCAGTACGCCGAGGCGCGTGACCGCTGGATCGGCAGCGTCCTGGTTGCCAACGAACTGATCTACGCTCCCAATTCGGATTACGACCTGTACGCCTTCAACCTGAAAGGCGAATTCCAGTGGAAGTTCGCGAGCAGGCAAGCGCTGTGGGCCGCGCCGGTAAGCGATGGCCAGCGGGTCTATTTTGGTTCGCTCGACCGCAAAGTGTATGCCCTGGATGCCCGCAGCGGAAAGCTTGCCTGGGAAAAAGCGCTGACAGGTTCGATGCTTGGCTCGCCGGTATTGGGAGACGGAGGGCGGCTCTACGTGATCACCTTTGACGGCAACGTATTCGCATTGGATACGGCGAACGGTGATCAGGTATGGAAGTTCGTGGCAGATAATTTTGTCTGGACCGCGCCGGTGCTCAAGGATGGCGCGATCTACTTCGGCGACTCGAAAGGCAATTTCTATGCGCTGAACGCCTCCACTGGCGTACAAGAATGGAGCCTGCAGCCGAACAGTCCTATCCTCGGCACGCCCATGGCGGCTGGCGACCACATCCTGTTCGGGACGGAAGCCGGCAACCTGTATGCTGTGGATGCTCAAGGCCAGAATGCCTGGAATCTGACCGTAAGTGGTAACCTCTACGGCACGCCGGTGGCGGGCGGGGACTTGATCCTGGTCGCCCCGGTCGGGGGCCAGTCCCAGCTCATTGCTCTGGATCAGGCCGGCGTCCAGAAGTGGGCAATTAC